>DTSJ01000153.1 GCA_012965445.1 Candidatus Hydrogenedentota bacterium | reverse complement strand
GTTCCAGACGGTATGCAGCGAAAAGGATTTGATTATTTTTCCATAGGTCGACAATCGGCTCTGGGGCTATCGAATTTGAGTGAGGATGACGAATAGGAACATTGTGTTAAGTAATAGTCCAATTTTTACACCTTTACCGATAGAACACGATCAAAGGACGGTCGATAGAACAGGCAAAGCAATTCAGCACGTAAACATGAACCCGGAATAGTAACTCGACGACCTTAATTTTGGAACCGCCTGTATGTTTATTGCGGAATGATTCTGTGCTTTCTATTTACAGCTATAGCCCATGCAGCATCACCCCCCCCCAAATCTCATCAGGTTGCAGATGATTTTGAACATCCGGACTCTATTTACCAAGGTGTTTCATGGAAAACCTTAGATCCAGGTTACTGGCAGATTAAAAGCGATCAATTGCGTAAGCGCTGGGGCCACTACGGTGAGCGCGCTCGCGCCACCGGATATCCTTGGCACTGGAAAACTCAATTCGATATGCCCATGCGCTATGACTGTGCGTCCCGAAAACTGATCCGCTTTTGTTTTCAGGCACCATGCTACTCGCCTCTCGTAGTGATGATGTAGTCCGCCGACGCGGGGAACGGCAACCACATCGCCTTCTTCAATGGTTTGATTCCTCCTGCCAGCTGGCGCGTCCATCTTCAAGGACTGATGGACGCGATAGCGATTGTGGTACTCGAAGTATTCTTTGAACCCGCCGCAGATGTCGCTCATTGAAGACAATGACCCTACCTAGGCACTCTCGGTGAATGCTGCCGTTGAGTCTTTCAGAATATGCGTTCTGCCAGGGCTTCGATAAGCTGTAACCACCTCTTCTGTTCCCATGTTTTTCACTAGTCGCTTGAAATAACTTCCGAAAATAGGATCCCGATCTCGAAGTAAATACTTAGGTGCCGTGTCCCACGGAAAAGCTTCTATAGCCTGTTGTGCCGACCACTCGGCAGTAGGATGTTCTCTTACGTTGAAATGAATTACACTTCGCCTATTAACTGACAAGGATATCAACACGTAAAGCATCGTGAATCGTATGGTCGGTACGACAACGAAATCGATTACGAGTTTTCGGGACGGACAATCGGTACGCGGCGCTCCGACGTTCAGCGCCGGAAATAGGAAGAGTGAAGCAATACGATATTACCTTTGAACCTTGACGCCCAAAGGTCATTTGTGTCGAAGGTCATTTTTTGACTTTGCTCTGCCTATAGAATATGTTACGCTGTTTCTACGCTAACGCTTTCGGAGCCGAAGGTGGGCAATCGAGGGACTGACGCAAGCGGTACAAGAGATCTAGCGAAGGCGCGTCAGATAATATTGACAATGTAGCTCGACTTCGACGCAAGAAGCGTCTTCAGATGCTCTAAGAAACGGAAATACATGAAAATAAGCGACTCAAGTGAAAATATGAAAATCGCCAGACTGCGAATTCGTGTCATCGCCCAGAGGCAGGTTCAGCTGTGAAGTTTCTGGGGGATAAACAGCTCGCACGGCGCGACAGGTAGCGGCGGAGGCGATCGTGTAATATGCTTTTCAACTCAGTCGCTTTTGTGCTCTTTGCCCTCGTTGTTTACTCCATCTATTCGGTTCTTAAACACAGGCCACAGAACATTTTCCTCCTCATCGCCAGCTACTTCTTCTACGGTTGCTGGGACTGGCGCTTTCTCGCCCTCATCTTTGTCACAACGCTCGTCGACTTCCTATGCTCTGGGAAGATCTATTCTGTGGGCAGCGGCACGCGCCAAGCAAAAGTATTCGTTCTCATTAGCCTCTGCGTGAATTTAGGAATACTCGGCTTTTTCAAATACTTTAACTTCTTCGAGGACAGCGCCATCCGTCTGCTTTCGCTGCTGGGCATGGAAGCGAACGGCGTCACCTTGAAAATTATCTTGCCCGTAGGCATATCCTTTTACACCTTCCAATCACTCAGTTATACCATCGACGTGTACCGGGGCAAACTCAAGCCCACACGAAATTTCTTCGACTACGCACTCTTTGTGAGTTTCTTCCCCCAACTAGTCGCTGGCCCCATCGAACGCGCAACCCACCTCTTGCCGCAAGTCGAAAACCCCCGCACCGTTACCTACCACAACATACGCGAGGGCGCCTGGCTCATACTTTTGGGCTACTTTAAGAAAGTGGTAATTGCCGACAACTTCGCGGACATCGCCACGGTTGTCTTTAACAATCCGGGCGATTACCACGGTCTGGCCGTTCTGATCGGCGTATACGCATTTGCATTTCAGATCTACGGAGATTTTTCAGGGTACTCGGACATCGCCCGCGGCCTCGCCAAACTTATGGGCTTCGACCTGATGTTGAATTTCCGGATGCCTTACTTTGCGACGAATCCGCAAGATTTTTGGCGTCGATGGCACATAAGCCTTTCCACTTGGCTGCGCGATTACCTATATATATCCCTGGGAGGCAACAAAGGCAAGCTTTATAAGACGTATCGTAACCTTTTCTTGACCATGCTCCTCGGCGGACTCTGGCATGGCGCAGCATGGAATTTCGTACTCTGGGGCGCATTTCACGGCACCCTCCTCATCGCACACCGTCGCTTTGTCGGAGAATCAAAAGGCAAGATCGACGACACCCTCGACGTCCGGCTCTTCAAAATGTTCGTCATGTTTCACCTTACCTGTTTTGGCTGGATTTTATTTCGCATCAACAACCTCAGTGACCTTTCCACGCTCGTCCAAAACCTCCTCGTTTGGGGCGGAGCACCTTCACACTGGCTGCTTGCCATGCCGTTGTTGCTGTGGCCCTTGTTTATACTGCACTATCTCCAAGAACGCGCGAACGACATGCTCGTGATCAAGGAAATGAACGTAGTATTCCGCTGGGCAGCCTATTCGGTCATGCTCAGCTATATCATGTTTTTAGGAAAGGTCGACGGCTATGACTTTATTTATTTTCAGTTTTGATAAGCTGCGCGCGGCAATGCGCCTACCCCTACGAAAACATCTATGGCACGCCTGGCTTGCCATCACCCTCATAGCCATAATGACATGCGCCTCTAGCGTTATCTCCACGTTCGATACCTCCACCCCCCCCACATACAGACACCATGACAACCTAGAACAAAAAGAAATCGTCCTACTCGGTGATTCGCAATTGGCCAGTATTCGGGAAAGCGCCCTGGTATTCCCGGCGAAGAACATGGCCGGAGGCGGAACGGCCTATCCCATTCAATATGCCCTCCTCAAGCACTTTGGGCCACAGATGCCCAAACTTCGCACCGTACTCATTGGGTATAACAACATCATGCTCCGCAATCCCGACATCGACCGGAGAAAGGGTGACTATCGCACTATCCTTGCCCTCGGATTACCCTGGTACGACATCCCCGTTTCCTGGCGCGAGAGAATCGAGTATGCCATTTCCTATCAGGACTACTTCAAGCCGTTGCTCGTAGGTCCCCGCCCCGCTATCAAGCACCTCGAAGAATGGTCCTTCTTGAAAAAGGCCGACGCCGCCGAGAAAGAATCCAATGTAGAGGCGCGCGCCTCTCTGAACGTGTACGAAGTAAATACCGTTTTCTCCTATGCGCCTGTAAACGGCTCCGGAAAAGTTCGCGGTTACATGAACGGGTACAGCGATGATGAGATCGATCGAAAGAACCGTCAGGCCTTTTTCGGCATCCTAAAGTACTGCTCCGAAAATAACATCGAAGCCGTACTGCTGAGAAACCCGACCACCCAGGGCTACCGCGGCGCGCGAAGCGAAGCGTGGAATCAGGCGCTTGTGGATCTCTTAGCCGAAGCGCGGACCAAATTCCCTGGTCTCCCCCTGCCGGTTTGGGATGCCGAACGTACCGAGTACTTTCCCCTCGAACTGTTCTCAGATCCCAATCACATGTGGGCGGATGGAAACGCACGTTTCGCCGACTACATCAACCTACGCA
>DTSJ01000152.1 GCA_012965445.1 Candidatus Hydrogenedentota bacterium | reverse complement strand
AAATACGCCGTAATCGCCTCAAATGATTAATTTGCGAGAACCCTATATGAGCGCTGTTGAAGAAGAAATGATGGTTCTGAACAAGCTGGGCATGCACCTGCGCCCGGCACAGCAGTTCGTTCAGACGGTACTCAAGTTTAAGTGCGATGTGTATCTGCAAAAGGAAAATCAGCGTGTTAATGCGAAAAGTATAATGGGATTGCTCACGCTGGCGGCATCACAGGGAGCGCGACTATTGGTAACCTGTGACGGCGAGGACGCGGAAGATGCCATGGCGGCCGTGCGCGACCTGATTCTTTCGGGTTTTGGCGAAGAAATGTAGCGCCGCTCGATGAACTCCATGGTCGAAATTACTCCCCTTCCTGAACACAACGACAGAGGTGACAGGTGGAAATAACCCTAAGAGGAATCGCGGTATCCCCGGGCGTATCCATCGGGCCGACATACCCTTTCCAGGTAAAATTCTTCGACGTTCCCTGCCGCGATATTTCCGACGTGGCTGCGGAAAAGGAACGGCTGACGGCGGCTTTCGAGCAGGCTCGCGAGGATCTCATTCAACTCCGCGAGCAGACCCGCGATGAACTCGGCGATCGGCAGGCGGCAATATTCCACTCCCATCTAGACATGCTTGATGACGTAGCATTCAAACCTGAGATTGAGCGACGGATTGAGGAAGAAAAAATCGGTGCGGAATCGCTTGTAAACGATCTGATCACCAGCTACACGCGGATGATGGAACAAATCGAAGATCCTTTGTTTCGGGAACGCTCGATGGATTTCGTCGATATCGGCCGCCGGGTGCTTCAAAACCTGTTGGAGCTTGAACAGGAATCTCTCGAACACCTTGAGAAACCAAGTGTTGTTATCGCACACGATCTGACTCCATCGGAAACGACAAATATGGACATGCCCAACACACTGGGCATCGCAACGGACGAGGGCGGTCCGACATCGCACATGGCGATACTCGCGCGCGCCTTCGAGATTCCCTGCGTCGTGGGACTTCGATATCTTACACGGCAAGTCAGCCCCGACGATCAAATTATCGTTGACGGCAGCAACGGCTATGTCATCATCCGACCAGACAAAGTCACGCTGGCATACTACGAGAAAGAAAAACAGCGCATCGAAGCCGACCGCCTTGCTTTCGTGGAATCAGCCGTCGAAGGCCCGTGCATGACTCAGGATGGGCAGGAAATCCATACCTACGCGAACATCGAATTGCTGGCGGAAACAAAGCACAGCATTGAACTGCATTGCCAGGGCGTTGGGTTGTACCGCACAGAATTTCTGTTTATGAACCGCGCGACCCTCCCGGGCGAAGACGAACAGTTTCATTCTTATCGCAGAATTGTCGAAACAATGGCCCCCCTTCCGGTCACCATGCGAACACTAGATGCTGGCGGTGACAAGGTGATACCGAATCTGAACCGCGAAGTGGAACTGAATCCGCAGCTGGGATGGCGTTCGATACGCCTATCCCTAGATCGCCCGGATATTTTCAAGGCGCAGTTGCGGGCCATGCTACGCGCGAGTGTGTTCGGAAAAGTGCAGATCATGTTCCCGATGATCACGGGAATCGACCAATATAATGAATCGATGCAGGTCGTTCGAGAGGTTCAAGACGATCTCATCGCGCGCGGCGTGGAATTCGACCCGGATGTGAAATTTGGATCGATGATCGAGGTGCCTGCCGCTGTTATGATTGCCGATAAACTGGCTGAAGTCTGCGATTTTTTCAGCATTGGTACGAACGACCTTATCCAGTATTGCCTGGCGGTGGATCGTGTGAATCCGCGTACTGCGGCTCTCTACCAGTCCACCCACATGGCGGTGCTTCGTATGATTAAACAAACGGTCGACGCCGCTCGCAAAGCGGATATCCCGTGTACCATTTGCGGCGAAATGGGCGGCGATCCTGTTCTCGCGGAGCTGCTGATTGGCATGGGCATCACCTCGCTGAGCATGTCCAGCGTAAACCTGCCAATGGTTCGCGCCGAAATCGCGAATACGCGCATGCCAACAGCCAAACGTCTTGCCAAGAAGATTCTCGATATGGGTTCCGTCTCCGCGATTACGAGTTTCCTGGAGGAACGCCACATGAACCGTGATACACTCCACCTGATGCGCAACAAATCGGACAATACTCGGGATCAATAGCGATGTCGCGATCAGTAACGATTCTTGGGTCAACCGGTTCCATCGGGGACAGCGCTCTCAAAGTTATCCGCAGCTATCCGGAAGAGTTGAGCGTCTATGCGCTTTCGACCCACTGGAACCTTGAGAAACTGCACGAACAGGTCGAGGATTTTCATCCCACTGCGGTCTCCGTGATGGATGAAGAGGCGGCATCAACCTTTCGCGAGCGACATCCCGAATTACAGGTACTTGTCGGGCTGGACGGCCTGTGTGAGCTCGCGGCAATGGAATGTGATGTCGTGCTGTGTGGCGTGGTCGGAAGCGTGGGTCTCCGCCCGATACTGTCCGCCATCGAAAGCGGCAACCGCATAGCGCTGGCAAATAAAGAGCCGATGGTGATGGCGGGTGACCTCATTATGGGCCGTGCAAAAGCTAAAGGTGTTGAAGTACTTCCCGTTGACAGTGAACACAATGCGATCTTTCAGTGCCTCGAGGGCCACACGAGCGACGACGTTTACAAGATTCACCTGACCGCTTCGGGCGGCCCGTTCTATCGGCAGCCCCGTGAAATTCTGGCCGCAGTCACGCCGGAACAAGCGGCCAACCATCCTACCTGGAACATGGGTGCGAAAATCAGTATCGATTCCGCGACGCTGATGAACAAGGGCCTGGAGGTCATCGAAGCCATGTGGCTTTTCGATATGCCGCTGGATAAAATCGACGTCATCATCCATCGGCAAAGTATCGTCCACAGCCTCGTCGAGTTTACGGACGGGAGTATTCTCGCGTACCTCGGCGCGACCGACATGGTGATGCCGATTCAATTCGCCCTGACCTGGCCTACTCGCGTCAAATCTCCCATGGCCCGGCTTGATCTCACGACTCTGGATGCCATCACCTTTGCCCCGCCCGATTTCGAAGAATTTCCGTGCCTTGGCTACGCGCTCGAAGCGGCCCGTCTTGGAGGCACAGCAGGAACAGTGTTAAATGCTGCCAACGAGGTGGCGGTCGAGGCTTTCCGCAATAAAGAAATCCCCTTCCTCTCAATTGCTTCGGTGGTCGGCGAGGTCCTGAATCAGTCGGAAATCTGTACAGAATCGACGTTGGAAGGCGTGCTTGATGCCGATGCCGAAGCGCGATCACTCGCAAAACACGCAATCTCTACCCTGATTATGGCATAATATCGATTCGTTTTCCGAGTTAAATCTGGAGTTTTCCATGCTGTTCAACATTGTCGTCTTTTTATTGGTCCTCGGTGTTTTGGTTTTTGTACACGAATTGGGGCATTTTCTCGCCGCGAAAGCCTGCGGCGTATACGTGGATCGATTCAGCCTGGGCATGCCGCCGCGTATTTTCGGCATTCGCTGGGGTCAGACCGACTATTGCATTGGACTCCTTCCTATCGGTGGCTATGTAAAAATGGCGGGTCAGGAAGACGCTCCCTTGTCCGACGACGAACGCGAGGAAACCTACGGTCACGTTCCGCCGGAGCAATGGTTCAACAACAAAACGAAACTACAGCGCGCGTTCATTCTCATAGCCGGTCCTGCAATGAATATGGTGCTCGCCTTCTTCATCTATCTGGGCATTGGCACATTCGGCGCGAACGTGCCTGCCATTATGCTGGAGACGCGCATCGGAGAAGTAGCACCCGATTCCCCGGCGGCTTCGGCACCGATGTACGCCGTTGCCAATGGATTGGTCGATCTCACGAAAGAACCCGATTCGACCGGATGGAGAGTCGGGGACCGCATTCTTACTGTGAATCGCACGGAAATGACCGGATT
>DTSJ01000151.1 GCA_012965445.1 Candidatus Hydrogenedentota bacterium | reverse complement strand
TCGCTCCTTTTAGCCGTATTCGTATGAGGAATTCAGCTATATTGCTTGGTATCAATTACGCCCAGATGGTCTAACCCCGTTCATGGTACCAGTTGTTAAGTTAGTATAGCGTTGAGATTGAGATATGTGAAGTCCTTTGTATGGAGCCGTGAAATCCGGCGAAGGATGGTCTTGAACAGCTGTCGTGAAATGGCCACCTCGGCCATCTGGAATGTGACGTACCGTGCGTGGGTCACGACTTTTGCGCCAATCTTAATCAGCTCCTCCGTCCCTATTTATAGTGTTACTCTTTGGGGGTGGGTATATAATGGGAAAAGAGATTTATGCTCCATATTTTTCGGGAACTCTATGCCGATGAACTCTAAAAATGCTCCAAACATTGCGGAATACGCGGCGAAACTCGATGACGGTAGGTATTCGGAGTACTCCGTTCTTCTGGGGCTGCGTTTCGGCGTCGGTGTGGAGTGCGTGGTCGAGTTTGTTCATGTTCAGGGGAGTCCGGGGGCGTTTCCAGCTTCGGTTGTATTGGTCTCTTTTCCGTGGGCTGCGTCGGATTCGACAGCAATTGATTCGCGCGTTGCGTGTGTCGCGATCGAGGATTATGTTCTCCGGGTTTATCAGGAGGGTGTCGAAAAGCATGCGCGGCAGAATCGGGGTGAGGACGGAAGCGGGAGTTTCCAGCTGTTGACGCTGTCGCAGGAGGTGCTGGAACGCAATGTTGTGTCGGTTGAGGATGGGATGGTGTGTATCAAGGCGCGGATTAGTCTGCCGGGTACTTCGCGGTCTCCGAAAATACTGGGCGATGAATTTAAAGCTATGTTTAGCGATGAGCTTGCGGCTGTTGTTGAGCATGTGGAAAGTGAGGTAGATAATCTGTCGCGACTGCGCCAGCATGTGGAGGCCGTGACTGTCCATGCCCGGATTCAAAGTGAGCTGGAGCAAAACGACCTGGCGGCGTTCGTGGGCGAGGGTTCGATACTGCCAAGAGCGTCTGGTGTATCTGACCTGCCTTTGAAGTCCGGTGAGGTTGCGCTGACTGTTCCTGACCCTCTGTGTGTAGAAATCGCGCTGGACGATGGGGAGTGCGTGAGAGGTCTTGGAATTCCGCGGGGGGTGACGGTGATTGTGGGGGGCGGCTATCATGGCAAGTCGACGCTTCTGGATGCGCTGTGTCGGGGTGTGTTTCCGCATGTTCCGGGTGACGGGAGAGAGCGTGTAGTCACGGATTCGTCTGCTGTTTTTGTGAGAAGTGAAGATGGTCGGTCGGTGCGGGGAACGGACATATCGTGTTTCGTGAGTGACTTGCCGGGGGGCAGAACGACGGATTCGTTTTTTACGGATGATGCGAGCGGGAGTACTTCGCAGGCTGCGAGTATTGTGGAGGCGATTCAGGCGGGGGCGCGATTGCTGCTGATTGATGAGGATTCGTCGGCAACGAATCTGCTTTATCGGGATGAGAAGGCGCGTTCTCTTGTGCCTGATGATCCGATACGTCCGCTGATCGACACTGCGCGGAGTTTATATGAGGAGCATGGTGTCAGCATCGTGCTGGTGTCCGGGGCGATATCGGAATACTGGGCGGTGGCGGACAGCGTGATTGAGATGCGGAATTATCAACCCAGTGATGTGACGGAGCGTGCGAGGGAACTTGTTCGAGATCAGGAGATCGTTTCGGGGGCGATTGAAACTGAGTTCTGTGATACGCGGATAGTTGATGTGAGTAAGCTGAGCGCAGAGTATTATGCTGCGCGGCAGAGAATCAGTGTTACGAGGCGGATCAAAGCACTGCGAAGTCAAGCAAAGATACTGGAATTTGGGAACGACGTTGTGGATTTGAGCGCGGTCAGCGGAGTCGTCGATGAGTGCCAAACTCTGTTTATTGGATATGCATTGTACGCTTTTTCGCAGATGGGCGACTTTGAAAACGAATCGCCGTCGTCTCTGGCGGTACGCTTCATGGAAATGGTTGAGCAGGAGGGTTTCGGATTTATTGAGGAATTGGAGCCCAAGTGGCCTCTGTTCGTGGCGAAGCCTCGTTTACAGGATCTGGCCGCTGCTATCAACCGGGTCAGATCGCTGGAAATTTAGGCCAAGCGACGGGTGCTTTTATACGTTGTGAATAAAATCTCGATCAAGTATGATGTGAAATTCGATTTAGCGATTCGTATACTTGATTCCGTCGTTCACAACGCAATGGAGCGGGGATGTCCGATACAAAAAACCAAGCTACAGAATTCCCAATAGAAGTCGAACAGTTGAGTCGTTCATTCGGCGCCAAACAGGCCTTAAACGACGTTACTCTGAAGGTTCCGCGCGGATGCGTATTCGGGCTGCTTGGGGAAAGCGGCGCGGGCAAGACAACGGTGATGCGGCATTTGCTGGGGCTTATGAAGCCTCAGAGCGGAAGTGTGCGTGTGGTCGGACGCGATCCGGTTTTGGATCCGGAGGCTGTGCTGAGTCAGATTGGGTATCTTTCTGAGGATAGGGACATGCCGGGGTGGATGCGTGTGCGTGAGCTCATGCGCTATACGGAGGGGTTTTATCCCGATTGGGACCAGGGTTATGCGGATGAACTTATCCATCGGTTTGACTTGATTGTGGAGCAGAAAGTGCGGACGTTATCGCGGGGCCAGATGGCGAAGACGGGCCTTGTGACGGCGTTGGCGCATCGACCGGATTTGCTGATTCTGGATGAGCCGAGTTCGGGCCTGGATGTGGTGGTACGGCGACATATTCTGGACGCGGTGATGCGGACGGTGGCGGGCGAGGGTCGAACGGTACTATTTTCTTCGCATCTGATGGATGAAGTGGAAGCGGTGTCGGACTATGTGGCCATTCTTCATCGGGGAAATCTTGTTTTGTGCGACACGCTTGACACGATTCGGGGTATGCATCGGAAGGTGACGGTCGAATTCAATGAGGCACAGGAACACGGGCCGAAAATTGACGGGGTATTGCTTTGGCAGGGTCGGGGCACTCATTGGTTCGCTTTGTCTACTGGCGACGGAGCGGCAATTCAGGAAGCTCAGGCAGCGCACGGGTTTCGGATATTGGAGGATGGAGTGCCGAGTCTGGAAGATATATTTGTTGCGCGCATCGCGGATGAGCCGCTGGAAAACATCTGATGGCCGGGAATCGGGGTACAACTACGCTGCTGCGGTCGCTGTTCCAGCGCACTTCTCCGCTGCTGATCACTCAGGTGGTGATCACGCTTCTCTTTTGTCTGTTTATCAAGGACATCGATCTTTCACTGGGGAACCGGGGGATGATGGATCGAACAGATGTACGGACACTCGTGACGGAAGGCGGCGAGTCGCTTTTGATTACGGTCCTCTTGATTACGGTGAACGCTTTGTTTGCGATTGGGAGCGTTCTGCTGCTGCACAGCGATTCGAAACAGCTGCGTATGAGTCTACCGGTTCGCGTGTATCTGCTTCCGATGACGTTTCGGCGTCTGGCGGCGCTGCATATGATCTACGGGATGGCGGCTGTGGGTGCAGTCACAGGGATAGCGGCTTTCTTGACGACGAGGAATCTTGGGGCGACGTTTCCGATATGGCTTCCGACAGCGTTGGGGGTGGCGCTTTATGCTGTTGGCCAGGCGTGGGCATTCGTATTCGGAGGATCGCGACGACCGGTTGCTGCCGTGATCGGAATGTTGGTATGCGGTGGTACTATTGTGCTGGCGATGCGGAGTGAAACGATCGTCGGGGCAGTGACAGATCTGTCGGCACTTGCGGGCACCGTGGGTGTGCTTGTATTGGGCGCGGCGTTGTTTGAGATTTCTGTTCGGATGGGGAGGGAAAATCGATTCCGGGCATTCGAGGGCGCGGCGGTAAGTGCGGGAGCCGGTAAAAAGCTTGAACCGTTTAAATCTCCGTATTGGACTCAGGTATGGTACGAATGGCGAACGAACGCCTGGGTGCTTCCTTGTCTGGC
>DTSJ01000150.1 GCA_012965445.1 Candidatus Hydrogenedentota bacterium | reverse complement strand
GAATAAACCCTTCATCCTTCAGGTCCAACGCCCCGACCGACGGGTTCCAATACAGACCCAGAACAATCAATACGAGTGCCGCACGAACCCACAACTTCGCCATGGGGTTAAATCGCCCCACGCTGGAGAAACCCGAAAGTACCAGATACAGCGAAAGGCCTCCCCCGACCATCAGCCCCAGCAGCGCGCCGCGGGAAAATGTCAGCCAAAGACCATATACCTGAAGCACAAAAGCGAGAAACAATACCAGTGTGCGCAAGATCGCGCCGTACGCTAGTCCGCCCTTCAAGTGAACAATGTAACCGCCAATCAAACCGAACGCTCCCGGGAAGAATATGAAGAACAGAAAAGTTCGAATCCCGCCCGACACCAATACGATTCCGCCCTTCGTCTCAACGGCGAGAAAGGTATTGATCGAGTAGACATACATGCCCATCGTAAACGCTGCCAACGCAGCCACCAGCAGCACAGCAAACGACGAGTTTTCGATTCCGTGTTTCGGTTTCTCCGAGTTCATCAATTCGCGAAATCGACGCACACTGTTCATCCCTTCACCAAGCGCATACGGCACACACAGCGCCAGGAATCCGCCCATCGCGTTCGGAAACAGAAATGTACCGAACGCCCGATCCATCTCGAGGCGGTTCTTCAGCTCAGGAGTCAATTCATCAATTCCGAAAAATGTCGGCAGCAGCCTCGGATCGGTACGTATGCTCTCTCGCACATAAGGCAGAGCATACTCGAAATGTATTACCGCCCAGACCGTGTTCACCAGCGCCGTCACGACCAGCGCCCCCATCACGATCGCGAAAGCAAGCCGGGTCTGAATCGCATTGCTCGCCGTCAAGAATATAAAGAAGTACGAAACAAGAAGAATCAGCGAACGCAGAGATACATCATAGTCTACGCCGCTCCTCGATGACACGAATGCGATCAGCAAATACCCCGCGAACAGCGCTACCGGAATAGGATTACGAATCTTTTCCCCGCGAACGACCATCCTCACCATGAAGTAGGTTGACAAAACGAATATCCAGCCCGTGAAATACACGTTGAAATGAGCAAACGTCAAACCGTCTTTCCAGGGCCGTACCAACACGAACAACGCGAGACCAATCGCGATCGGTTCCCGTGCGAGCGCCCCCAGAATCCCCTTTACCTGCTCCGACCGAATCTGAGAGGTATCGCTGCCTTCCCCCGAATTAGTTTTGATCAGCGTCTCAGGTTTTCGCGCGGCTTTCTTGGACTTCGATTTGCGTTTCTTCTTCGATTTAGCCACAAGTCTCTTTCACGATGCATCGCGTCTGGCAATCATCAGCAGTACAATTAACAAAAATATTCCGACCGTCTGACACAATATCACGACCGTACCCATTGCCCCAACCTGCGACAGCAGCGAACCGCCAAGTCCCGTGATCGCCGCCACAAGAAAAATAAACTCCACGGCCTGTCTCGGCGTCATGCCCAGCTCAACGAGTCGGTGCGAAAAATGCCGTTTGTCGCCCTTCATAATCGACTCCCCTTTGCGCCAGCGGATGAACACCACGCTCAACGTATCGAACAGCGGCACACTCAGCGCAAGAATCGGGGCAGCCACTGCCGCACGCGAAGAAATCGTCCCGGAATAAAATGTCCCCAGCACCGCCACCGTCGCAAGAATATACCCGCAGAACATAGCCCCGGAATCACCCATAAAAATACGCGCCGGACTAAGGTTGTGATACAGAAACCCCGTCACCGATCCCGCAAAAACCATCAACAGCGCACAAATAAAATACTCCTCGTGCGGCAGCACGCACAGGAAAAAAGATACGGCTGCAATCGCAGACACCCCCCCGCACAGCCCGTCCATATTGTCCAGAAAATTCATCGCATTCGTCATCAGAATCACCCAGAACATCGTCACAATAGACGAAATCCCCACGTTGATGACCGCGAATGTCTCGTCCCCCATCCCACTCACTACTGGGATATTCCGCAACAGCGGCTCAATAAACAGATCCAGGCGAATACCCGACAACACCAATATCAATGCCGCCGCAACCTGCCCCGCCAGCTTCGCCTCAGGCTTCAGATCCCGAAGATCATCGACCACACCCAGCACAAAAATGACCAACCCGCCCGCAGCAACCCCAAGCAATGGACGCCATGTACCCTCGCCCAGATAGCCAAGCACGTTCTCCTTAATCCAGTCAAAACCCAGAAAACCCACAGGCTCCAGCAACAGTATATTCCCAAAAATGACAATATTGAACGTCAGATATATCGCGACTCCGCCCAGCACCGGGATCGGTTTCGTATGAATCTTCCGCTCCCCCGGATGATCCACGATATCCCAGCGCATCGATACCCACCGCATCAACGCCGTCAGCGCGATCGACAGCAGAAAAGACTCAACCAATGCCGCCGCGAATATTAAATACCAGTTAGTGAGCATGAACCATTTCCTCGAACAGCTCGTATTCTAATCGCGCAATGTGTCGGGCATCAAACTCCGACTCAATTCGCGCCTTCGCAGTCGCGCCGTACTCTTCCCGCAATGTGTCGTCATTCATCAACTTATTCACCGCATCAGAAAAGGCACGTGCGTCCCCAACAGGCACATTGATACCCGTCACTCCATCGGCATTGATAAACTCAACCCCCGTACCCAGCTTCGTCGCGACAACAGGCTTCCTACACGCATGCGCCTCCATTATCGAGATACCAAAAGCTTCGCTCCGCTCAATCGACGGAAACGCCACAACAGACGATCCATGCAAATGTGCAACCATCTCCTCCTGCGACAGCGGTCCCGGAAAACGAATCTCCACACCCAATTCGCGTGCCTGCGCCTCCAGCTTCCCCCGCTCAGGCCCGTCTCCCGCAACAACAATCGGCGCATCAATCCACTGTGCAGCTTCAACAAGCACATGCAGCCCCTTGTAATACCGATGTCTCCCCGCAAACAGCAGGTACTTCTCTCCATATCGCTGCCGATACGAATCCATCAGCGAAACATCCGGATTCGCAAAATCCTCGGGGATCATGCCAAGCGAAATGACCCGGCACTTGTCCTTGAACCCAATCAAAGTCGCAGACGTATCCAAATAGTTTTGAGAAGTCGGAATGATCACTTCCGCATTTTTCAGCAACGCCTGCTGAAAAGGCCGATACACCTTCATCGCAGCCGCCTGTCGCACAACATCACTGTGATACCGAACGACGAGCCTCCCCTTCGGGCGCGTCAGCAGCCAGCCGATTTCCGCAGTCGGATTCGGCACATGCACCACCACAACATCCGCCTTTTTCAGCCGCATGTAAAACGGAAATAACGGGGACACGGGTGCGCTCTGAAAACGCCCCCACTCCCCCACTTCCGTCACCTTCGTCCCGTCACGCTCCACTACGCCAGACCGGAGTGATCGACTGCACGTCAGTGCCTCCACATCCGCCCACTCCCGCTGGAATCGGCACATTAACGCAATATGACGCTCCATACCCCCGAACACAGGAGGTTCGAAATCCTTGTAGACGTGCAATATCCTAAGTCTGGCCATCGAGCGCCCTTCGATACACATCCAGCGTCATATCAGCCGTAATCCGCCAGGGATATCGAGCTGCCCGATTCAGACCGCTGCTTCGAAGCCCTTTATAATGCTTCACGTCCGTCACAAGACGCTGCATCAACTCTCCAATTTTCTCTACCGAAAAGGGATCCGCGAACATCGCGGCTTGCTCAAGCACCTCCGGCATACTCGACACGTTCGAGGTGACCACCGGCGTCCCGCACGCCATCGCCTCAAGCGGAGGAAGCCCGAAACCCTCCCACAGACTCGGCCATACGAACACGTCGGCGCTCGAATACAGCGCCGGGAGGTCTTCCTGCGAAACGAAACCCGGCAGATGAATTCGCTCGCGCACCGGAGACTTCCTGATAGCCTTGTAAATCGGTTTCACTTTCCAGCCG
>DTSJ01000149.1 GCA_012965445.1 Candidatus Hydrogenedentota bacterium | reverse complement strand
ATGTTGACGATATCGCCAATCTCGCCGTCGTGAATGCGCTTGACGAGGTCTTGCTTTGCGAACTGATATCGGTAGCAGAGCCCCGAGACGACGTTGATGTTTTTCTTCGCCGCTACCTTGCAGGTTTCCATCACTGAACGAATACCGACGGGATCAACCGCGAT
The DNA here is from genome assembly GCA_012965445.1 of Candidatus Hydrogenedentota bacterium. The sequence goes on along the minus strand of DTSJ01000149.1, from coordinate 13,551 downwards.
GGGTTTTTCCACAAAGGTGTGCTTACCTTTCTCGACGCAGTAGGCGAGGTGTTCGGGACGGAAATTAGGGGGCGTCGCGAGGACAACAACGTCGCAGGATTTTACGACTCCTTTATAAGCATCGAAACCGACAAATTTGTGATCTTCGTCGACGTTGACACGGTCGTTGAGTTTCGATGATTTGAGTTTTTTGAGGGTAGATTCAACTTGATCATCGAAAGCGTCGCCGAGCGCATAGACTTCGGTATCCGGGTCGGCGGAGATCGCTTGCACGATGGCGCCGCCGCCGCGTCCGCCACAGCCGACCAAACCGACTTTCAACTTTTTGTTTGATTTCGCATGCGCAGATGCACCGATGGTGAACGCTGCGGCGGTGCCGATGGTAGCGCTCGAAGTGCGGATGAACTCGCGACGGGTCGGGGGTGAATCGGGTGTGAGTGACATTGGGAAATCCTCCTGTTCTGGCTAGACACTCTTAAAATATCATAGAGAGATCGCATCAATCGAGCCTTATTGTGGGTAAAAAGGGTACAAATTCGTCTTAATCCTTGTAGCGGCTTAAAATATATAGATTGTGCCGTTGGTCGTTTCCTTGATACGATATAGGTGGCCGGATAAAAGTATGCGGTTCGGGTGTTAGCTTACTGACACTTGACGAATTTTGGAGGGTTGTAAAACTCTAAGGAGATAGAGCTATGAAAACTGTACGAAGAATTGTCGCATTTAGTTTGATTGTTGTTGCCGCGTTGGCGATTGCCCCGGTCGCGAGTATTTTTGCGGCAGATGCCGAGCCAAAAGATGTTGTCTTGACGGGCGAGCCGGTTGATATGAACTGCTATCTGACGGGTAAGTCGGGTGCGGGTCATGCATCTTGCGCGACGGCCTGTGCGAATAAAGGAAATCCGATTGGACTCGTCGTTAAGGACGGCGATAAATCGGTTCTCTATCTGGTATTGGGTGGGGGCGGAAAAGCATCGAAAGATCTGATGGCTGCGCACATGGGTGCGGTCGTTGAAGTCGCTGGAACGGCAGCTAAAGTAGACGGGATGAACATCCTCACGGCTTCAAAAGTAACTGCAAAGAGCTAACAGAATAGCAACTGTCAGGAAATAAGGAAATGGATTTATGAATTTGGTGAAGAAAGTATTTACGTTTGGTCTTGTTGTGACGGTCACAATGGCGATTGCCCCGGTCGCGAAGATTTTCGCGGAAGATGCGGCTCCGGTAGATGTCGTATTGTCTGGCGAGCCGGTTGATATGAATTGCTACTTGGGCGGTAAGTCCGGCGAAGAACATGCGTCCTGCGCGGCTGCCTGCGCGACAAAGGGGAACCCGATCGGTCTTGTTGTTGAGCAAGACGGCAAGCGCGTTCTCTATTTGGTACTCGGTGATGGTGGTACGGCATCGAAGGATCTGTTGGCCGCTCACATGGGTACGATTGTCGACGTGACGGGCAAAGCTTCCCGGAAAGACGGCATGAACATCTTGATGGCATCTGATGTGTCCACCGAAGAAGAAGAATGGTTTCCGGAAGATATCGTCGGTGCCGGCAGCATCGTGAACAAGGAAGAATAAAGGCTCCCTTTCGCTAAGTCTAATTTTCGTCCTGCAAGGTCGCGAGGCCTTGCAGGATTTTTTCGTTCAGGCGATTAAAGCGGGGGGAGTCGGGGGACTGATCGAGAAGGATGTCCGCATACTGCTTTGCTTCGGAGTAGCGCGCCTGTTTGAGCAAAGCGTGCGCGAAATTGAACAGTGCGGGCACGTAACCTGGATCATCGTGGAGCGCGGCCTTGAACACCCGGATCGCCTCGTCCAGTCGTCCAGCCTTGGCGTAGGTCAGCGCGATGTTATGGAGAGCCTGCTTGTCGTGATGGACGAGTGACTCGGCTTCCTCCAGCAGGCGCACGGCTTCCTCCGCGTCGTCTGCCTTAAATGCGAATTGTGCCCGTTTGACTCGATACTCGTAGTTGATCAACTCTGCGGTCCAGTCGTCGTGCGTTTTCGTGTGGTCAAGCGATTCGTGCCATGTGTAGGTAGACCAGATATCCGTGGCGGGCGATATAGTCGGTTCTTTGGCATATTCGTAGAGGAGTCCGCGCTGAAGCTTCTTTCGATCTGAGTGCACGAGCGGCGTAGTGGTGTAGACGGGGCGATCAGTATTGGCAAGTATCCATTCTATAATACGCGGTTCGTCTGACTCCGTTGGATTTTCGGGGAAAGTTGATCGCAATTCGTCTGGCATGTCTGCATAGAGTTCCGGGGAGATGTAGCCATATTGGTTCGCGAGCGTGACGTCCAGGCGTTGTTCTTCCACGACTAGGAGATAGGTCAAAGGGAACACCGTGTAGTCCCCGCTTCCGAAAAAGATTGCGTTCTCGGCCATGGTATCGAGCTGATTTTGCGCGTAGTCACGGGCGTAAAAATAATCCGACTGATTGTTGTGGTTGAAGTGCGTGAACAGCGGACTGATGATGGTAATCAAAATAGCATCGGCCCGTAGCCAGGTCCGGTTCGGCAGGCGGTCGAAAAGGGCGTTGAGTCCGAAGCCGATAGCGATGGACAACATCAAGTAACAGGGAATCCAGAAGGTCGTGTTCATCCAGATGTAATGATGTTCGATGGGATAGTTCGGAATGATGATTGACGCGAGGAATACGATTGTGAAGATGCCGGAGACCATGGCAAAGACAGGTCTTTTTTTTCTGTAGAGTAGTCGAATTCCGGGTATTGCCAGAAGCAGGACCCACGGCGTAAATTCCCAGATTGTGTACCGCGCAAACTCCAGTACTTGCCAGAGGAAAAGGACGATGGAACGTTCGCTGGTCAATGTCCCCTGATACTGGCTCCTGGTGAATACGCTCCAGAAACCTTGCATGGTCTCTGGGTTGCCCCAGTCCATCGCCGGGTTCGCGCGCGACCGAATCGGAAGATAGAGATGAACCAGCAATCCGATGATTAAGAGACCGAGGCACGCTCCGAGAACGTGGAAGTCTTTTCTGATCGGCGGATATGTTGTGAAAATATAAAGGAGGATAAACGGTCCGAAAAGATACATTGTACTGTGGTTGGCAAGGCTCAGGCTGTAGATGATTGTAAGGGCGTACAGTGTCTTTGCGGAGTGCGTTCTTGTCCATTGAAGCAGCAGATACAGGCACGCAATGATGAAGAATGCGTTCAGGGTGTAGACCTCTGCAATCACGCTCTGCTCCCAGAATTCGCGAGAGAATGCGAAGCTCAGGGCTGCGGCGCAAGACACTGCGCGACCGATGGACAGACGCTGCATGGTATACGCCAGCAGACCCACCGTCGCGCTTGCCCAGAATGCGGACATTAGGTTCACACGCCAGGCGATGTCTCCGAAGGGAATGATGCGTGTGAAAATGTGCGCGAGGATGGTCCAGATTGGATATCCAGTCGGGTGTGGTATGCCGAGCGTGTAGGCAGCAGCAGCGAGTTCACCGCCGTCTTCTCCTGTGACTGTTGGCGCGAGTGTGTACAGGTATACGCAGAAAGCGACGCACGCTGTGAGAGCTGCAGCGATTATTGAGGACTTGGTATCGGCGGATTCATCGGAGGACATCATCTATGGAGTATTGTAGTATGATTGAACTGACGAATACATCGTTCGTAACTGGAGAATGTTATGAGGCCGAGTGGAGTTCTCGAAACGTGTCTGTGTGTGGATGAGCTGGAGGCAGCTGAGGCTTTTTATACCGACGTGATTGGGCTGGAGTTTTATGCGAAGGTTCCCGGTCGACATTGTTTTTTTCGTTGTGGCGATGCGATGTTCCTGTTGTTCGATCCGAATGCGACCAAGGCAGCGCCGGGATCGGATTTTCCGGGCCACGGGACTCAGGGTGCGGGTCATGCCGCGTTTCGGATGACGGATGACGAAATTGACGGTTGGCGGGATCGACTGAAATCGGCGAATGTGGAAATCGAGTCGGAGGTCGAGTGGCCGGGAGGGGGTTTTTCGATCTATTTTCGAGATCCGTCGGGGAATTGTCTGGAGTTTGCGACGCCCGCGTTGTGGAAATTGCCCGAGTAGACCGGATCTGGGTCTACATAGGGGCAAAGTATGTCCTGATAACGCTATATGTAGGGTTTTCAGAAGGCAAGTCCACCCCTGATAAGGAGAAAATCGATTCCTGGGCATCCTGGAGCCGAATCGATGTTTTTGGGGATGGGGGATCAAATTTCGCCAATTTTCCGGTAGCTGTTTTTTGGCTGTGTGTAAAAATCGACGGAAGATACTGAAATCCGGGGATGGGTCATCGGGGATGTTTCGGAGCAGCTTCGGGTCGGTCGTTGTTTTCGGGATTGCTGGGTGTTCGAGAAGGGTGAGGTCAGCCAAAAATCACTTTTGCCTTGGAGGGCGAATTTTTGTTTCGAACCGAAACCACTGAAAATCCTGAAAAGAGTGCGGGCTTAACGAAGGACATCAGGGACGTAACACGGTGACAGACAGGCCAATCCGAGGGTATACGAAGGGGCTGTATTAGGTGTAGATATGAACGGAAAAGGAGTTGGCGATCAGGGCGAAGGAAGATACAGAGAGGACATTCCGGAACTCAGTAGATACTAAATGAACATAATATATATTATCGGACACTAAAGTATGAGGCCTGAAATTAGGGGTTCTGGACATCGCTGTTCGTGGATACCTCGATAGGTCTCGTTTATGGGCTCGCGGGGTTCGCTGACAGTGCGCAGTTGCTATTGCTCGTCTTCCTTCTCGACCTCAATCTCGAAATCGCGGCAGATGGACTGTAGTTCTTTGGAGAGTTCGCTGAGAGCTAGCATCATTTCCTTGGTCTCGGACTCAAGGGTTTCCTCTGCTTCGAGGTGGTCTAGAGCGAAGCTCATGGCAGCTTCTATGGCGAAGGCCTGAGTATCAATTCGAGGGCTCTTGGCCTCGATCTGTTTGAGTCTATCCTGGAGCAGTTTGGCGATGTGGTAGGTTGTGTCTTGGTCTCTAAGCCGCGGTACGGTGAAGGTGCGCCCTCCGATTTTCACATCGATTCGAGGTCCGGATATCATGGTTTCTGCATTCTGCGGAACGCTTTTGAGAGTTCGACTATTAAATTGAGGCTTTCCCGAATTTCGGTGCGCTCCTCCCGATATTGGATATTCTCATCTTCCAGTGCGTCGTAGTCCTTTTCGATGCGCTTCAGGGTGGTCATTTGCTTGAGATCACGCAGTTTGTTCTGCTTGAGCGTCGATTTTTCTTCGTGCTGCTTCTGAATTTCGATCTGGTTCGAGTCCAGTACTTTTGTGAGTTCTTTGAGTTGTTTTTTAACTGTTGCGAACTGTTTTTTCAGGATTGGGTTCATAATAGATGTTGCGACAGGTATTAACGCAGCTCCGCGTTGAAGTTATGTTGTAGGGTTTTCACTATTTTGTTCCAGGCTTTGTCCGTATCTTTGTCAGTCAGGGTTCTTTCGTGGCTCTGGAATGTAAGATTCAGCGCGATGCTCTTCTTTCCTTCAGCCACCTGTTCACCCGTGAATATATCAAAGATTTCGACATTTTGTAAGAGCTTTCCGCCAGCCTTCGTTGCGCTGGACTTTATCTCCCCTGCCGGCACCGATTCATCGACTACGACAGCGATATCGCGAAGGGATGCCGGATGCTCGGGAACTTGCTGGAATTTTGCGTGGGATCGCTTCTTTTTGAGGAGTGATCGGATCTGGATTTCGGCGATGTATATGTCCTGGTCGATGTCGAATTTGTCGGCGACGGACTTGTGTATGCGACCCATGTATCCGATGTGATTGCCCTTGGTATGTATCGATACGCATTCCCCCATTGCGTAGGTTGGCTGGTCGGCGGATTTGAGTACGATCTCAGTATCGCCCAGCAATGCCGCGACTTCTTCGAGGTATCCTTTCAGATCGTAGGCGTCGCAGGGGTCGGCTGTGGCGCTCCAATGGTTTGCGGTTCTGTCGCCGCTGAGGCAGATCGTGAGGCGGTCTTGCTGCGATGAGGAGTCGGCTTCTTGTGTCTGGAAATAGACTGGCGCGAGCTCGAAAATACGGATGTTTTTTGCGGTCTTTCGTATGTTGCTGGAGGCTACGTGGAGTACTGATGGAATCAGTGTGGGACGCATAAGCTCATTTTTCTCCGAAAGCGGATTTTCGAGCGCAATAGCGATATCGATCAGGTCCTTGAGTCGGGCGTTTATCAGGTCTTCTCTAGACGTGAAGGCCCAGGTATAAATTTCCGTGAGGCCGATGTTGGTCAGCTGCGTGCGCAAGTGCTGGAGGCGTTTGTAGTTAGGCGCGTATACAGTCTCGGTAGGACTTATTTTTGGGAGTGTCGGCTCGACGTTGTGAAAGCCGAAGTGGCGCAGAATCTCCTCGACCAGATCGGCGGATCGGGTTGCATCATGGCGTCTGGGCGGTGAGAAGACCGAAGCACTTGAATCGGTGGTTTCGCTGATGCCGAATCCGAGAGATTCGAGTATTGAAAGCTGTGTTTCAGATGGAACACTTGTTCCGATTCGTCCGCTGATATCATCGAAATTATGCTGTATTTCAACTGGATTGATTAGGTTTGGGTACTCGTCGATTGTTCCAGCAAGTGTTTCACCCCCGGCGACCTCCTGAATCAGATGACAGGCGCGATCTGCGGCAAGCGGTACCATATCGATGTCGGTGCCCCGCTGGAATCGCTGGGACGCCTCGGAGATGAGGTTCAATGTGCGGGAGGTTTTGCGGATTGAGGAAGGGTTGAAATAGGCACTCTCCAGCATAATATCGAGCGTGTCCTCCCCCACTTCGCTGTCGAATCCGCCCATGACACCTGCCACGGCGACGGGGTCTTTCGCATCTGCGATGACGAGCGTGTCAGAAGAGAGTTTTCGCTCTTCCTGGTCTATCGTTTTGATGATTTCACCGTCTTTCGCCTGGCGCACGACGATTCGGTTCCCATTGAGCTTATTGAGGTCGAAGGCGTGCAACGGCTGTCCCGTTTCGAGCAGGACGTAGTTGGTTGCGTCGACGACGTTGTTTATGGGGCGTTGACCCGCATCGATGAGGCGTTTCTGCAGCCATTCCGGAGACGGACCGATTTTTACGCCTTTGACGACGCGCCCTATGTAGCGGTTGCAGAGGTCCGGGGCTTCGATTGTAATTGACGTTACGTCATAAGTATTTGTAGTAGATATGGTTACAGACGAATCTGGAATAAGCAGTGGACGTTTGTAGTGGGCTGACAGCTCACGGGCGATTCCGATGAGGCCGGACCAGTCATTGCGGTTTGGGGTGACTTCAATTTCGAGGACCGTTTCGTTGAGGCCAAGCGGGCCGCGGACATCCGTGCCGATTTCCAGGGATTTGTCGAGTATCAGAAGGCCTGAATGGTCTTCCCCCAGTCCCAATTCCTTTGCTGAACACATCATGCCCTGCGAGGCGACGCCGCGCATCTTGCGTTTGCCGATTTTGAATCCGCCAGGCAGAGTCCCGCCGATTCTGGCCGTGGGTACCTTGTCCCCCACGCTCATATTCGATGCGCCGCAGACAATGGTGACGGGTTCATCTTCGCCGACATCGGTTTTGCAGACGACCAGTTTGTCTGCATCCGGGTGCGGCTCGATGGACTGGATGTGACCGACAACGATGTTCTGGATGTCGGCACCAGTTTCTTCGACGGATTCGATTTCAAGGCCGAGCATGGTCATGGTGTCGCAGATATCCTCCACGGAGATATCATTGAGGTCGACGTATTCATTTAGCCAGCTTAAAGGTATCTTCATGGTCTAAAACTGCTCCAGGAATCGAAGGTCGTTCTCGAAGAGGTGATGGATCGTGTCGATGGAGTGCCGCAGGAGTGCGAGGCGATCAATGCCCACGCCGAATGCAAAGCCTGAGTATAGGTCGTAGTCGTAGTTGGCGTACTTGAAAACTTCCGGGTCGACCATGCCGCATCCAAGGATTTCGATCCAGCCCGAGTTTTTGCACAGGCGACAGCCAGACCCCACGCAGACCGAGCAGGAGATGTCGACTTCGGCGGACGGCTCGGTGAAGGGAAAAAAATGCGGCCGGAAGCGGGTTTTGACATTCTTTCCGAAAAAGGCATGGAAAAAGTGGTTCAGTGTGCCCTTGAGGTCAGCGAAGGTGATGTCCTTGTCCACGAGCAGGCCTTCAAGCTGGTTGAACATCGGGCTGTGTGAAGCGTCGAAATCCACACGATACACGCGCCCTGGAACAATTACGGCAACCGGCGGCTGGTGCAGTTCCATCGTGCGCATCTGGACGGGCGATGTGTGGGTGCGCAGGACGACGCCGGGTTTTACGTAGAAGGTGTCGTGTGAATCACGCGCGGGATGGTCAGCGGGTGTGTTGAGGCTGTCGAAGTTGTAGTATTCGGTTTCGATATCGGGTCCTTCAGCGACCTGGAAGCCCAGATCGGCGAAAATTTCGACCGCCTCGTTCGTGACTTGGGTGATTAAATGCAGGTGACCCTTGTTCGGGCGACGTCCCGGCAGGGAAAAGTCGATCGTTTTGGTCGGTATCGAGGCGCTCTGAGCCTCAATTTCGGCTTTTTTACTCTCGATGGCCTCTGTGATGGCCTTTTTGAGTTTATTGGCTCCCTGACCGATTACAGGGCGTTCTTCGGGGGTCGCATCTTTCATGGCCTGCATGATTTCGGCGATCGCGCCTTTGCGGCCCAGCCATTTGACACGATAGGTCTCCAGCGCCGCAGAATCGTCAATTTGGGCGATTTCTGCTTCGCTTTGCTGTTCCAGTTCTTCGAGTCGCTCTTTCATAGAGTTCTAATGGTCACTCCGCTTGTTGATATAGGGCCGTACCTATGCGTATTTCGGTCGCACCTTGTTCGATTGCGACCTCAAAGTCGTTCGTCATGCCCATTGACAGCACCTTCAGACCATTATCGTCCGCCAGATGCTTGAGTTCACGAAAGTACCCCCGTATTTCATCTTCGGACGCTTCGGCGGGTGCCATGGTCATCAGACCGACAGCATTAAGACGTTCGCAGGATTGTATCGTGTTCAGGGTAGCGGATAAAACTTTTGGGGTAAATCCGTGCTTGGAATCTTCGCCGGAGACGTTTATCTGGAGCAGTATTTCCATCGACTCCGCCACTTCGGCGCAGCGTTTCTCAAGCTCGGCGAGAAGTTCGAGGCGATCAACAGAATCGATGCGGTCGAACAGTCGAACGACGTCCTTCGTTTTTCTGCGCTGGATGGAGCCGATCATGTGCCAGCAGATATCGTCGGGCATAGCGTTTATTTTTGGTTCGGCATCGTGTGGACGGTTTTCGCCCAGTTCGCGAAATCCGAGATCGTAGAGTGCCTGAACTTCTTCGAGGCCGACTTTTTTGGTGACGGGGATGAGCCGTGCGTCGCTGGGAGCGCGGCCCGCGCGCTGCAGTGCCGCATCGATTCGAGACTGAAGTGAGTTCAGATTGGTTTTGAGTATGTTTTTCATGGTCTGTTAGGGATGAATTTGTGTTTGGATTGTTCGGGAAGGCATTATCTTAGGGTGCAATTGCATCGGTTTCAAGTAAATTCGGTCTTTGGGGATTTTTATGAGTCGCCTGTTTTCGCGGTTATTGTCTGGATTGTTCATCGTCGCCCTGTTGCCGTCCTGTTCGGCCCAGGATAAACTGACGAGTCCCTTTGACGGGGAGCGGGCGTATACAGATTTAGAGCTTCTGCTGCGGATTGGGGAGCGCGTTCCTGGTACTCGGGGCAGCATCAAGGCGCAGAAGTTTATCAGGGACGGGCTGAAGGAGGCGGGTGTTGAAGTGCGCGAGTTTCCGTTTAGGGCCCTTACCCCCCGCGGTGTTCTCGATATGAACACGATTGTCGGGGTCATTCCGGGATCACGCAGCGAGACGATCATCCTGAGCAATCACTATGATTCGAAGTATTTTCCCGACTTCACGTTTGTTGGTGCGAACGACGGCGGATCGACTACTGCATGGATGCTGGAGATGGCCCGTGTACTTGGAGCGCGACGCGAAGGGTGTACGGTCTGGCTTTGTTTCTTTGACGGAGAAGAGGCTTTCGAGAAGTGGTCGGACATTGACAGTTTGTATGGGAGCCGGGAACTGGTGTCTGAGTTGAAGCGTACCGGTGAACTCGAAAACGTAAAGGTGTTGATCAATGTCGATATGATCGGTGATTGCGATTTGGGAATATTCAAGGATCCTGATGCGCCGAAATGGCTGCGGGATGCGATCACTCGGACCGCGAAGGAACTGGGCTACGGGGACAGCTTCCTGCCTTTTGGCGAGCGTATCAAGGACGACCATATCCCCTTTCGAAAAGCAGGTATAGACGCGATCGACCTGATCGATTTTCGCTACGGCGGCGGCAGGGCCATGCATGATCGGAACTGGCATACTGTTCATGATACGATTGATAATGTATGTGCCGACAGTCTAAAGGTAATTGGGGACGTCGTGTATCGAGCGCTTCCCCTAATCGAGGAGCATATAACCGGAACCAGGGAAAAGTAGTTTGAGCGAGGAACTTGGCGAAAAGAACGACCGGCTGGATATGGTTTCTGCGGGAGACATGCGCCGCGTGACCGACGCGTTGTATCGCGTTCATAAGCTGAGCAAACTGGTTTCGGAGTATCCGGCGGTGCTGGACACAATTATGCTGGAGAGTCAGACGGTCGCGAATGCTGAGGCATGCTCGCTGCTGCTCTACGACGAAGATGAAAACGACTTGTATTTTGCCGTCGCGCTGGGCGATTCCGATGAGCAGAGCGACACTCTCAAACAGGTGCGATTGCAGCTTGACCAGGGAATCGCGGGTGAGTGTGCAACGAACCGAATCACGATAAATGTTGCGGACGCACTGAGCGATCCGCGGATTTACAAACCTGCCGATGATGCGACAGGATTTGAGACGCGGTCGCTGCTGGCGGTGCCTTTGGTGGATCAGGATCGCCTGGTCGGGGTATTGGAAGTCGTGAACAAGATCGGTGATGCGACGTTTTCCGAGTTTGATGAGCGAATCATGGAAATGTTCGCTTCTTTGGGCGCCTCAGTGATTACGCAGGCACGGCTGATCGATGAAAACCTCGCATCTGAACGTCTGGCGGCGATCGGACAGACTGTTGCAGGTCTGGCGCATTATTCGAAGAACATTCTGGCGACGCTCAATGTGGGATCCGAATTGATCGATGAAGGGGTCGCGCAAAAGAAGATAGGAATAGTTGAGAATCCGTGGAAGATTATGAAGCGGAGTTTGAAGCGGCTTTCGAATGTGATTGAGGATATGCTCGCGTATTCCACTGACCGAAGCCCGGCGTACGAAGCGTGTTCGCTCAAGGAGCTGATTGATGAAGTTCTGTTGACGGTGAACGGTCTGATGGGAAGTCGGTCGATTTCGATTTCGAACGAAACAGGTGGACTCGAGGGCGAGGTGGTGATCGATTCGCGGGGAATCTTCCGGTGTTTGTTGAACCTGATCCTGAATGCGGCCGATGCGACACCTAATGAAGACGGGTGGATCGGAGTGAGTGGAGACCGACCAGAGGATGGAATTATCAGGATTACGGTTGAGGACAATGGAGCAGGGATCGACAGGACAGTTATCGAAAAGATCTTCGAACCTTTTTTTTCGACCAAAGGCTCCCGGGGTACGGGGCTGGGTTTGGCTGTTACACGTAAGATTGCCGAAGAACACGGAGGTTCTGTCAATGCAGGGAATCGGGATGAGGGCGGCGCGATATTCACGATGAAGTTCCCGGAGAGACCGAATGCCAGATAGGAATGTATGAATATGAAGTCACTGCGCGAACTGGATTCGGTAGGATGGCGTTTCTGGGGGATTTGTATCGTGCTTTTGTACGGCCCGAGTTTCTACTTCGTGTGGACGAATATCTATGAGGACAAGCGCGCGACGACTGTTCCCTATATGTTTTCGCTGATCATTGCTACGATAGGGGCTTCCTTTGTCGCGGCCGGCGTGAACACGGTGCTGCAGAAGCGGGCTGACAAGAAGGACGGTGCTGAATAGGAAAGAATCGGGCGCGAAAGACACGGCGAGGAAATATCATGGCGGAAACCTGGGCGTTGACACAGTATGTTGAAGCACACCCTGACAATCAGGAGCAACGGTGGCGCCTCGCAAAAAAGCTGTATAAAGAAGAGGACTATCGGCTGGCTATAGAACATCTCCAGATTCTTTCGAATGAGTGGAAGGACAAGAGCGGCATCCCTCGCTATCTTGCCGCGACGTATATGCGGCTGGGTCGAGCTGAGGAAGCCGTGGGTGTTCTGGAGGAATCAATTGAGACGTGGCCGACAGATGCCAAGATGCTTGAGCAGCTTGCCATGGTGTACGAATCGAGCGGACGAAAGGAAAATGCGGCGGTTGCCTGGGCGGAAGTGCTGAAGCAGAATCCCGGGCATACTTTCGCAATTAAAGCGGGCAGGTCGATTGTGCGCCAACTCAAGAAAGACCATCAGGACAGAACCGCATCGAACCCGACAGGTCGAGTCGGTAGCGCTGGAAACGTGGTCGTGTGTGCTAGATGTGGTGCTGAGAATACGCCAGAGCAGCTGAGCTGCATGAAATGCAACTTCGGATTGGATCTGGTGGCTGATATTGTCGGTGAACATTCCGAGGATACGCCTGAACCTCTGAACATATTTCCGCCGCTTGCGAAATTATCAATTGTAGCGGGATTGATATACGGCGGCTACAAGACTAACTCTGTTTTGTCATTGGAGCCCTCTACCGATGTGGTATTCGAGTTTCGTAAGACATTGTTAGAGGTCATTACGGTCGATATGATTACGACCCGGATCGTATTGGGGTTGGCTTTACTAATCGCATGGCCGTTTTTCAATCAGAGCGCGCAGTACGCGGCTGGAGTCGGCAGGATACGCACCGACAGTGCGCTACTCCAGTCCATGGTTTTTGCGGTATTGGCGTATGCGCTGTCGTGGCTTCCGGGTGTTGGGGTAACGGCGTGGATCGTAATTATGCTCGGATTTACGCTTGCCGTAACCATTGGTGTGTTCTGGAAGCGGTGGGGGCAGGCGGCTCAGGTTTGGGCACTGCAGTGTATGTTCGTGGCTATTTTGATGACCACAGTGCTGGGGGCGATGCACGGTACGAACCTGGTGCGCGAGCTTTTTGCTGTCGAGTCGTTTGTACGGGAACATCCGACAATGTCGAGTCTTGAGTTGTCGGCTGAGACGCCGTTTTCTCAGGAGCTCAGATGGGAATCAACTGGTTCCTCCTGGGTAGATGAATTTGGCGACATTGTCGGGATTCGATTTCAGATGTCCCCGGCGGCGATCAGCAGTAACCTAAAAATCGAATTCGGGAGCGATGAATCGGTGATTTTGTATCAGAGGCTGGTTGGCACCGACATGATTTTGAGTGCCGAAAATATTGAGCCTGACAAAGTGTATACGTTACGTTTGAAAGCAGACGAGCCAACTTCGGTCACGGTCACCGTCGCGAGCGTACTGCCTGTTCATCAAAATTAGAGCGAGCCGAATTGTTCCACGAGTTTTCGGTATTGTTCTCCGTTCAGGAATTCCCCCGCTTCTTCG
>DTSJ01000148.1 GCA_012965445.1 Candidatus Hydrogenedentota bacterium | reverse complement strand
GCACATCGATCCGTCTACTATTCCACCTGAGCACACCACGTGTTCAGGAGAACCAACGCCATGGCATAGGATTTAGGCCGTATGACGTGTGACTTGGGACTTAGCCGCTGGAGAGCATTTATTCCTTAGCACCTAAGCGATAAAATCGACCGTGAACGTCGCTTTTTGAGACGCATGTCGATCCAAATCCCACACGATTAAGAATCTTGTGCACCACTGAATAGGAGTTTTGGGCTTCGGCTGAATACTTTGACCACGCGGAATGTTTTGACCCTACGACGAGTTTTCGGGATGGACAGACAGATCATTAAATGCGAAGCACAGCCAGAGTCTAAGCTTTCAGTTGCACCATAGCTTCTTTTAATTCCACAATCGCTCGGTCTCTTTCAGAGCCGCTCAGTTGACCATAGTTGATTGACGGATTAAGGTATCCTCTTTCCGCATCATTTTGAACGCTTTCCTCGTAATCCTCGTCATAGATACCCTCCACACTGAAGGTACGAATTGGTTGTGGAAAACCTTTCATATTGACCTCTTGCTGCTCCTTGCCAGCGATTCTATCGCTAACAAGGGAATAGGTTTCGGCGGCCATCAGTATCCCGCCAACCTCAGCATGCGCCTCCATTCGTGCCGTCAAGTTCACTTCACCGCCGATGATTGTGTAATCCATTCGATCTTCGCTGCCGAAGTTACCGACGGTGCAGTATCCAGTGTTGATGCCGATGCGGGCCTCGAACGGGCGGTCTATCAGGCCCTTCTCGCGCCAGTCGGTTTGTAGGTCCCTCAAACGCCGTTGCATTTCTATAGCCATAAAGACACAAGCAACCGCGTCCTCCTTGATACCCTTGGTCTCGGGGTCACCAAAGTAAAACATCATGGCATCGCCGATAAACTTGTCGAAATAGGCCCCATGTTTTTGGGCGATCTTTGACATCTCGGTGAGATATTCGTTGAGCAATGATGTCAGTTCCTCGGATTCGAGTTGTTCGGTAATCTCTGTGAAATTGGCAATGTCAGAAAAGAATATCGTCAACTTTTTGCGCTTGGAATCAATTACCACCTTCTGCTCGCCTGAGGTAATACCCTGATAGAGCTGAGGCGAGATGTATTTGGCGAGTTGTTCGGAGACCCGTTCCAGCGATTCGTTCATAGAAACGTTTGCTAACGAAAGTCGAATGCGGGCGATCGTTGCAATGCGCGCTTGCAAATTAAACGCGACGATTATGATGAAACTCACGGCCGTAATCAGAGAGGCGACCTCCCAGTCAAAAATATCCAACCAGATCATCGCAATCCATGTTGTCAGCATGATCGAAAAACTAAACGGCAGGCCAACTTGCGGTGAAGGAATGCCAATGCAAGCCCAACCCGCGATGAATGAGAATATAATTATCACCATCTGACTGTTAGCATCGACAAGCGGTAGCAATATGATAACGAACGCAGACCAACTAAGGCCGATCATTAATGAGGAAATCACCAGTGTCCTCATTCGACGCTTCGATATGTCATTGGGTAAGGCGCGGTTGCGCACTCGCCAATACGCTCGCAGCCCGGTAATGTTCAACAGCAGGGAAATACCCAACGGGATAGCGGGAACGCCAATCAAAGCTTCAAGTCCGACTTCGTAAGCTATGACGATAAATGCAAATACATGTCCAAGAGATACGATGACAATAGCGTTCGATCCTTCCACACCTTCATGGACACGCAGCTCCCTGGCCAACTCAGAAGACATAATTGATTTAGCTCCTTTCCATAGGGTCAAAAAACTCATCCGAACAATTTATGCCCGATATATAAAGAGTATATACAAATCCGAGTTTGAATGAAACGACTGGCAAGGTGAAGGATGTCGAGAAGGCGGCAACCGAGCTGTGAGATGCAGGTATCACTTTCCGAGCCGCGTTGCTCTGACCCTCGATTTCCATATACACCGGATTGATGATTTTGTGGGGAAAAAGTTACCGGGTATGATACCCGCATGGGGCTGAAATGGGGTGCAATCCAGTGCAAGTGCGCAGTTGCTCATGCTGTACAGTATTTGTACATCCAAGCAGTTGCATTTGACAATCGTAGTTTTACAGACTAGCTACAGAGTAAAGGATTCTCGTACAGAAATCTCAACGCCATACCAACTTAACAACTGGTACCATCAACGGGGGCAGACCACTATGTTGCTGTCCGCACATCGATCCGTCTACTATTCCACCTGAGCACACCACGTGTTCAGGAGAACCAACGCCATGGCAAGAATCGATTTCGATCCCACCACGCTCCCCGACTTCGAGCGCCGCATCAACGCGCTGCTGTCCACCGGTCAACGCCAATGGGGCACCATGTCCCTCGCACAAATGCTCGCCCACCTACGCATCACGGTGGAAGTCTCCCTCGAAGAGCGCGAAACCCACAACGAAAGCCGCGCCTGGCTTACTTCCATCGTCTATCTGCTCATGTTCTGTATCTTCACGAAGTGGCCCAAAGGAAAAGTACCCACGTCTAAGCAGTTTCTCGACGACTCCGCCGAAGACATCGAAACCGAGCGTACCCTGCTACTCGAATCCGCCCAACGTTTCGTCGAAGAAGCCGAGAAGAATTCCACACGCATCACCCTCGAACCCATGCTCGGTCACATCTCACTCCAGAAATGGAAACGCGTTCACGGCATTCACATCGACCACCACTTGCGACAGTTCGGCGTCTAATTCACCCATAGTTCGCAACAACCAGGAGAACACTCCATGCAAATACAACGGCGTATTCTCGTAATATTCCAGCAATAACGTTTGCGACCTTTTACAATAGCAAAAAGTGGACTCGGTTAGAGGGTTAGGACCACCTTACAGCCAATACGCATGTATCACTTCCCTGCGACCGTTGCGGCTTTATTGCATCGATTCCCGATAGTAAGATTCTAGAGTATGGCTACCGTACGAAGGTGCAAGACTGTCCCTCGTGCCCATGGCGACGAAAAAAGAAAATAATTCTGCCTGATGCCGACTGAAGGGGCGGATAGCCTTAGAAATTCCTTTCATGAGACCAACTGGGAGATTTGTGATCTTAGATGGTTTGCCTGCGGCTTCGAGCGCGAGCTCTGCGATTTCGTGATACGTCAGCGCCTCGGGTCCTCCTACATTGATCTCCACATCGTCGCCCTCTAGCGCGTCGACGCAACGGGTTGCCAAATCTGCACCGTGAATTGGGTTCATTCTATTCTGCCCGGATCCGAACAGGAATACCCGACCTTTACGCGCCATGGCGAGGAATTCTTCCAAGTCGGAGAAAAAACCTGTCGGTCTGATGATGGTGTAGTCCATTCCCGAAGCGATAAGTTCGTCCACGAAACACTCGTGCGCATCTACGATGTCCAAATGCCGAAGCTCGCGACCACCGAAAATCGAGACATAGACGAATTTCTTCACCTCCGCGTCCAGCGCGGCTTCAAGCAAGTTCTTGTTTCCTTGATAATCTACATCACGAAATGTGAGTTTGTCTTTTTGTCTGGTCAGGCCGACGGAGGAGAACACAACATCCATCCCTTCGCATAGCCCGTCCAAGGTTTCGGGCGCAGTGATCTCTCCCTGAACGATTTCGTCCAAATCCGTAACTGACGACTTGAGTTTCTGCGGTGACCGAACCAAGGCACGAACATGATACGCACGTTTTTTTAACTCTTTGGCGACAAAGGCTCCTAGGTATCCCGTGGCACCTGCGACTAGGACTTTCTTCATCATTCTTCTCCCTAAAGCAAATCGATTTACTCGTGTAATGTACAGGATTGTGGCCTCCCTAGACCAACCCCAACTTCGACTTCCTTGCAATGGGAGATTGGAGTCGTGAAGTTCGAAGGGATGATATTTTGCATAACAATTTACGAAAATTTTTCCCTTTTGTGGCATTCTTGCGTTTCGTGATGTAGATTATCAAGGAAACAAGAACTTGCTTGAAGCCGCGCTGGACGCGGA
>DTSJ01000147.1 GCA_012965445.1 Candidatus Hydrogenedentota bacterium | reverse complement strand
AGGTGTGGGCGGACTCTATCGACAGGACTTTGACAACGGTTGGACCTTTGGAGCGAGGCTTCGCGTCGGATCGGCATCCGACGAATTGTTCGATTCGACGGACGAGGCTTACTTGAGGAGCATGTTTCTGCTGCGAGTTCCGCACACGGAATACACTTCGTGGGTTTTTATGGCCAACATAAATACAGACGGAGACTTTCCTATTTTTCCCGGCATCGGCTATGCTTTTCCATTGAGTCGCAGGGCTTACGCCCTGGTGGGATTTCCGATTCTTGCTGCCGGGGGGCAGCTTACCGATAAACTGAGCTTTTTCTTTTCTTATTTTCCTGCACTCAACATCGTTTCCCGTGTCGAATATAGCGCGACCGAACGTTGGACTGTCTATGCGGGGTTCGAGTCGTGGGCCCGGTATTTCAATCGTGCTCAACGCGATGACGAGGATGACCGAATCCGTTTGCAGGACAGCCGCGCGTTTATCGGCAGTTCTGTAGGGCTGACCAAACGGCTCCGGCTCGACGTGAAGGCGGGGTACGCTTTTGACCGTGAGTTCGGAGAGGGCGATGATTTTGATGAACGTGAAGACAATACTATCCGACTGGACGACGCCGCGTTTGTGACCGGCAGTCTTCAATTTCGGTTTTAGGCGGGTGATGCCAGGTGGGTAACTCTGACGATCAGATTGAACGTGATCTTTGTCCGTACTTTGGAGAGTGCGGCGGATGCCAGATTCAGGATGTTGATTATTCCGTCCAACTGAAAGACAAGAAAGCAGTACTCAAGGTCCTGTTTGCCGACTATTGGGACGGGGACATTCCAGTACACCCTTCGCCGATTCAGTATCATTATCGTAACAAGATCGACATGAATTTTGCGCGCAAACAGTATGATGAGAAGCCCGCGGATGATTTTATACGCGAGACGCTTCTCGGATTCAACAAGAAGGGGAAATGGTATTTTCCGCTGGATATCGAGGAGTGCAGAATCGGACCTGAATCTGCCACCACGCTGACCCGCGCAGTTCGACGCTGGATTCAGGAGCATGACTATCGGGCGGTGGACCGGAGATCTGAAGACGGGATATTGCGCATCTTGCTGCATCGTGAAGGCAAGCGTACTGGCGAAGGCATGGTAGTGCTTATCACTTCCGATGGGGAACTGGATACCGATTCCTTCGTCGAAACTGTTCTCTCCGCCTTCCCGGCCGTGTCGATCTATAGGGGCATTCACCGCAGAACCGCACGCGGAGCCTTCGCCGATGAATTGGAGCTCCTTTACGGCGAAGAGCATATTCGCGAAGAGCTGCACATTCCGGACGGAGACACGATGCGGAAGTTGCGGTTCCGCATATCACCGTTCAGTTTTTTTCAAACCAACACCCTTGGTGCGGAGGTTTTGTACGGTATGATTCGCGAGTGGGTCAAGGAGATCAGTCCGTCTATACTGTATGACCTCTACGGCGGCGCGGGAGCGATCGCTTTTGCGTGTTCCGACCTCGTCGATTTAGTGCGTTCGGTGGAAGTGGTCGAATCTGCGACGCTGGACGGGGAATACAATGCTAAAGCGAATGGTATCGAAAATGTGTTCTTTACGACTGACAAGATTCGCGGATACTTGCAGAACGTGCTGGATCAGGGCGGCATGGAACGCAATAGCGCCGTCGTAGTCGATCCCCCGCGCGAAGGGATGACACCCAAACCCTTGCGCCGCCTCATCCAGTCCAAGCCATCGGATATCCTGTACGTTTCGTGTAAACCGTCTGTATTTGCAGAGGAAATGAAAGAATTTTCGAAACACTACATCTTGAGGAGTCTTCGGGCGGTTGACTTATTCCCGCACACGGAACATGTTGAGCTGGTTGCAGCGTTGAAAAGAAAGTAAGGATTCGACCATCATAGTCGTTTCCAATTCTGTATAAGACAGTTTGATTTCGCCACACGGAGAAAAAACATGACCCTATGCCGACATGCAGCCATGAATTTGATCGCGATAGCGCTCCTTTCGATCTCGTCCCACGGAGATCTTGAGAGCGATCTGAGCAAAGTGATACTTCCTCCAGGATTCACGATCAGCGTCTATGCAGAAGGACTCACGAATCCGCGCCAGATGGCCCTTGGAGACAAGGGGACTCTTTTCGTCGGGAGTAGAACGACAGGAAATGTCTACGCAGTTGTCGATTCCGATGGTGATTTCAAGGGCGACAAGACCTATACGCTGATGACCAAGAACACCGTACTGTCCGACGGAACCAATCCATCAATGCCAAGCGGTATTGCATTCCAAGACGGATCGCTCTATGTGGGGGCGCTGAGCCACATTTTGCGATTCGACGACATCGAAACGAAACTGGACAGCCCCGGAACGCCTGTGGTCGTCACGAGTGCCTTTCCCGATAAGCGCCACCACGGCTGGAAATCTATCGCTTTTGGTCCTGATGGCAAGCTATACGTGCCAGTCGGTGCGCCCTGCAACACATGTCCTGAACAAGACGATATCATGGTCATTAACCGGATTCGTTCTGACGGCAGTGGACTCGAAGTCGTGGCACGAGGTGTGCGCAATTCCGTAGGTTTCGACTGGCACCCGGAGACGGGCGAACTGTGGTTCACGGACAATGGTATCGACGGTCTGGGCGACGATATGCCTGCCGACGAATTGAATCGTGTATCCGAGCTGGGGGAACACTTCGGCTTTCCCTATGTCCACCAAGGCGACACTCTCGATCGGCGCTACGGTCGGGGTAAGCGCGTCGGGGACTACACGGCACCAGCCCAGAAGCTGCTGTCTCATACTGCGGCCCTGGGTATGAAGTTCTATACCGGAGACATGTTTCCTGCCCAATACAAGAACCTCATTTTTATTGCCGAGCACGGCTCCTGGAACAGCTCGGAGAAACACGGCTATCGCATAACGACCGTTCGAGAGAAAAATGGTGTAGGTATCGAATACAAGCCATTCGCGTCAGGCTGGCTTGACCGAAGCGGCAGTCGCGAACGGTCATGGGGACGTCCATGCGATATACTGTTGATGAAAGACGGCTCGATGCTCGTGAGTGACACCAGCACCAATGCAATCTATCGAATCGCCTACAAGTAGCATTACTCAAACTGACCGGGCGTAAGAGCGACGCACGAACAGGACGCGCAAGCAAGACGTACAAACAGAAGATGACAAACGACTCGAATTTTAGGTATTATCGCTGATCTCAGTTCTAAACTCATCTGCATGTCTTTACAATCGAGGAGAATATTTCGTGAAACCACTTTTTCAATTTGCATTGGGAGCCTTGCTGACGACTTCCCAGTTGCTTTCTGGCGTCCAGGCTCAGGTCACGCTGGAGGATAAACTCGCCAACATTAAACTTCCGGACGGTTTCAAAATTGAAGTCTATATTGACGGAATCGCGAATGCGCGCCAGATGACGCTTGGTGATGATGGTGTCGTATATGTCGGATCACGTGGCGCGGGATCGGTTTACGCCATCGTGGATGAAAACGGTGATTACAAAGCGGATACGGTCTATACGATTCTCAGCAAGCGCGACAAACTGCCCGACGGGACGCGGTTGACGATGCCCAATGGTGTTGCCTACAAGGACGGGTCGCTGTACGTCAGCGCCGCAACCCATATACTTCGACTTGACGACATAGGCTCGAAATTGAAAAACCCCGGTACTCCGGTTATCGTCGCCGATGACATCCCCAAGGGTGAAACCCACTTTTGGAAGTTCATTGCCTTCGGCCCGGACGACAAACTCTATGTTCCGCTGGGAGCACCCTGCGACATTTGTCCGAATGCAGAGGGGCTTATGCGAATCATTCGTATGGATGCCGACGCAAAAAACCGTGAAGTCGTGGCGCTCGGTATTCGCAATTCTTTAGGTTTTGACTGGGACCCCGAGACCGGCGATTTCTGGTTTACGGACCACAACCCCGAGCATCTGGGTCCGGATAAGCCGAACGATGAACTCAACCGCGTCTCTGTGGCGG
>DTSJ01000146.1 GCA_012965445.1 Candidatus Hydrogenedentota bacterium | reverse complement strand
TGACGGAATATCGGAATACAATAGCAGATAACTGGAAATGGTGGACATGGATACGATTGAAGAGACCCACGAGTCGGTACAGATATACTACGGGCAGGTGTTGCATCGGTCCGGGGACTTGAAGACGAACGCGTGCTGCAGTACGGAGACCATGCCTGAACACTTGAGGAAACTGGTTCAGGAAATTGAGCCGGAAGTACTGGAGCGCTTTTACGGCTGTGGCGCACCCATTCCAACAGCTCTGGAGGGCTGCACCGTTTTGGATCTTGGTAGTGGAACGGGAAGGGACGTTTTCCTGGCATCTCGACTGGTCGGGCCTACAGGGCATGTAATCGGCGTGGATATGACGGACGAGCAGCTGAACGTTGCACGAGAATGCCTGCCAAAGCAGATGGCCCGGTATGGCTACGATGACCCAAACGTTACATTCCACAAGGGCTACATTGAAGACTTGGCCGCGTTGGGAATTCAGAACGACTCGGTGGATGTCGTGATTTCAGACTGCGTAATCAATCTGTCGTCACATAAGAAGCAGGTGTTCAAGGAAGTCTTCCGTGTGCTGAAACTGGGCGGCGAGTTGTACTTTTCAGATGTGGTGTCTGAGCGTCGGCTGCCGGAGCACTTGATGAACGACCCCGTGCTTCTGGGCGAGTGCCTTGCGGGTGCGATGTCCCACGAGGATTTCCGGCTATTGATGGAGCAGCTTGGCTGCTCGGATGTGCGAAAAACGTCAACGAGTCCAATCACGATAAGCAACGCCGACATAGAGGCGAATACCGGCATGGCCAAATTCTTCTCCACTACGTATCGTGTTTTTAAATTTGAGAATCTGGAATATCGATGCGAGGATTATGGACAGGTCGCGTATTATCGCGGCACACTTCCAGATTATCCGCATGATTTTCAGTTAGACGATCATCACGCATTCGAAAAGGACAAACCGATACTGGTCTGCGGCAATACCGCCACAATGCTCCAAGACACACGGTTTCGGCATCACTTTCGGATTGAAGGGGATCGAAAGACCCATTTCGGGTTGTTCAACTGTGATGACTCTTCGGCTCTGGACGGAGAATCAGTCCCCTGCTGTTAGCCGCTCTCTCTAAAGGATGTGGTACACATCGTAGTACACGCCGCCGTCACCTGCACGTCCTACCCCGACAGCTACCAGCTGCGTAAGCCACTGGTACTTTTCCGAGGCAGTCTCGAATCGAGGAGTTGTGCGGAAGTATCCCGTTGCTCCGTTCGTCACACCCCGGTAGTGCGTGTAAATTAGCGCGCCATCGTCCGTTTCAATGGTTGCGCGCACATCGAGTTCTCCGATGCCGTCTTCGCGTTGCCGATACCAATCGCCGCCGCCGGGAAGGACCTTACCTTTTATTTTCGGGCCGTCAATCGTACCGCCCGTTGCGTAGAAAACGATTCGCGTGCCTTCGTGGGTTTTTCCAATTTGCTGGGGAGACTGGAGTGTTGCGTGCATTTTGAACAACAGCTCGGATTTGAGGCCGGTAGGTTCTTGCGCATGTGTCGGTGATGCTGCAATAGCCGCGGCAAATGCCGCTGTTCCGCCGAGCATGGCATCGCGTCGCGTAAATTCAGAGTTCATGGCTATTCTCCTGTTGTTCTGGGCTTGAAACCTTTAGAGTACTGTAATTTGAGGGGAGGATCAACGAGCGAGTCGTAACACTGGCCTGGTTCGGGACGGCTTCGCTTGTCACAGACATAGGGGAGAAAGTCGGAGTCTTCTGAAACGATCCCGTATATTCAGCATTCAGTAACTGATTTCTGAACAGTCTTGAATCAAGACAATCGCCCCTTTTCGGTGGAAAAGAGGCGATTGTTTATTCGGGCGCTTCGTCGGGAACTTATTTGGTTTAGTCAGTGAGGTGTTTACGCTTGGGTTTTACACCTTCTTCTTTTGAAGGGTCGAAGTTGACGGTGAGTGTGCCTTTGAGGGCCAATACATAGTCTTCATCATCCTCGTCGTTTTCGTTAGCGGGAAAGACCATCGTCCCCTCGATGCGGGCGGTGTCGGAGTTCAGGGTCCCGGTAAAGACGGTGCGAGAGATTTTCTCGAAGTCAACGAGAGCCGTGAATTCGTCACCGCTCCAGACGAGATCTGAGATGGGCCAGTTTTTCTGGACGTTGTTTGAGCTGAGGAGTATGAATGCGCCTTCTCCGCTGCGTGGCAGATAGAGGACGGTCGGGAATTCGGGGTCGCGGAAGTAGACGGAGTAGGTGTCTTCCGGGTGTGCTTTTGAGGTTTCTACAGCCGCGATCTCTCTGAATTCCTGGCGGGACATTGGGCGGATGCCGTCGTCGACGATAAAGTCCATGAATCCGATCATCATTTCGTCGTAGGATTCGTTTCCGAATGTAACGTCGCGTGTGGGATCGGGGTTGGATTCGTTTTCGGGAGAGTTATCGAAGTGGGCGATTACATCAATGATCGTGCCTTCGGGGATCATGATGGGTTCTGCGAGGTTGTAGTCGGTCTGCCATCCGAAGTCGTAGTCGTTTATCGCGAGCAGTGTTTCGGAGGACCCGTCGGGATAGTTTGCGACGTATTTGATGTCTTTGCCGCGGTAGTGCATGTGGGGCTGGAAGGCCATGATTTTTCCGCTTTGGGCGAAGGTATGTGAAGCGCGGACTTCGTGGTAGGGGTCGCCAGCGGGGATTTTGAATCCTGAGTTCATGACCCACAAATTGGTGAGTTCTTTTTGAATCTTGCTGTCGTCTTTTGCGAAGTGCAGGCCGATACGGGTCTGGTCTTTTTCGTCTTTTTCGGTTGGATGATAATGCATGTTGCCGATGATGCTGTGGCCCTTTTTCATGACGCGCCCGGTACCTTCGGGAAAGACCATGGGTGAGGTGCCTGATCCCCATGCACCGAGCCATCCGCCGACGGGGTCGACGTTGAATCCGCGGATCTGAAATGCAATGACGTGGTGGGCCACGGCGGTGTTGCCAGGTTTAATTTCGACTTTTGTGAGCCAGCGGTCTTCTTTGAGATTGACTTTGCCTCCGAGGTCTTTGAATATGTCGGGGCCTCCGCCTGGGATGTTTACTTCGGGGAGTACGGCGACGAGGTCAGGTTCACCTAAAATCCATCCGTCGTCCGAAAATTTCGGGGACGGTGGGAGATCCGAACGGCTTCCGCGAACGACTCCGGTGTCGATCCAGGTGATGATTTTGGTGAGTTCTTCTTCAGTGAGACTGCGGTCGTTTGAAAGGGCTACTTTTGATTCCGAGGCGTGCCAGGGGGGCATCTTTTTCTCGGAGACTTGTTTGCGGATTGATTTTGCCCACGGGCGGATTTCTTTGTAGGATGTCAGGGACATGGGGCCGGCTTGACCGGGGCGGTGGCAGGCGACGCAGTTTTCGTTGATGATGGGTGCAATGTCTTTTGTGTAGGTGAGAGACTCGGCTGAGGCAGCCGTGTTGAGTCCGAGCGTCGCTGTGAAAGCGGCAGCGAAAAGTGCGTTTCCGTGCATTTTCATTGTGTTTTCTCCATGAAACGGGGGATTGGCTCTAAAAATTTGTATAGCTTTGACTGTGTTCGTTCCTAAACGGTTTACATGTTAGCTTCTATCGAACACTCTTTTTGTGGGGTTTGTTCCCACGGCTCAGGGTCTACGGTATGAAGGGAATGGACTCGTGCAGTCGAGAGTTATTTAAAGATAATTTTTCGGTCGCATTCGAGGCATTTGCTTTTCGTGCCGAGGAAGGTCGGGGAGAAGGATTTTGTTATGCCGCAGGAGCATTTTATGGATTGCCATTCGCCGGGAGGGCCTCTTTTTATGATGATCGGCTCTGTGGGCATAGCGGCCTGGACGGGGGCCTTTTGATCGGAAGGTGCATCTCCGGCCATCTCATCCATGATTTTGGCAGCAGCGATCATTTGTGCCGCGGGCAGCGGGTTAGCGGTGGTGCATTTTGGGCAGGGGATTGAGTCGTGCGTATACTCAGGGGGTATTTTGAATTTCATGCCGCATGCGCA
>DTSJ01000145.1 GCA_012965445.1 Candidatus Hydrogenedentota bacterium | reverse complement strand
CAGGTCCAGGCCATCGGCGCAAAAATCGTGCATGTCTACGGACTCACTGAAACCTACGGCCCTACGACCATCTGCGCACCCCAACCGGACTGGAAGGATAAACCCGCCTCAGAACAAGGCCAGCTCCTCGCGCGCCAGGGTGTCGCCTACATCATGTCCGACCCCATTCGCGTGGTCGACGACGACATGAACGATGTCCCCCGCGACGGCAAAACCCTCGGCGAAGTCGTCATGGTCGGCAACATGGTCATGAAAGGCTATTACGACGATCCCGAAGCCACCCTTACCGCATTCCGCGGAGGCCATTTCCACTCCGGCGACGTTGCCATCTGGCACCCCGACGGCTATGTGGAACTTCGCGACCGCTCCAAAGACGTTATCATCTCGGGCGGCGAAAACATTTCTTCCATCGAGATCGAACAAGTCATCTACCGCCACCCCGCCGTACTCGAATGCGCCGTCATAGGCATCCCCCACGAAAAATGGGGCGAATCACCTAAGGCTTTCGTAACGCTCAAACCCGGCGAAGACGCCACCGACAAAGAGATCATCGATTTCTGCCGGGAAAACATCGCCCACTTCAAATGTCCCTCAGCAGTAGACTTCATCGAACTCCCGAAAACCAGCACAGGAAAAATTCAAAAGTTCATTCTCCGCGATAAAGAATGGGGTGGAGCCGAAAAGAAAATCCAGGGGTAGTCTTTCTTTTCTTTCTGAGAAGAAAGAAAAGAAACAAAAGAAAGACTGACGGATACTGCGTATCCTTATGGGGAGTGGCGTCGTACAAATTATGGGAACGGATTCACACACCATACTAAAATCCGTCTTTGGCTACGACACGTTTCGAGGTCACCAGGAAGAAATTATCAATCACGTCAACGACGGGGGCAATGCCTTCGTACTGATGCCCACGGGCGGCGGAAAATCCCTCTGCTACCAAATCCCCGCGCTCTGCCGCAAAGGCGTGGCCATCATCGTTTCGCCCCTCATCGCCCTCATGCAGAATCAGGTATCCGCACTCGAGCAGGCTGGTGTCCGCGCCGCGTTCCTCAACTCCACCTGCACCCCCGATGAAGTGCGGACCGTCGAAGACCGCCTGCGCAATCGCGATCTCGACCTTCTATATCTAGCCCCTGAACGGCTCGTTAGCTATGACCTCGACGTGATGGTCCAGGGATGCCCAATCGCCCTCTTCGCTATCGACGAAGCCCACTGCGTATCGCAATGGGGATTCGACTTCAGGCCCAGTTACCGAAACCTATGTGTGTTGCGAGAGCGTTATCCAGACGTACCTTTCCTCGCATTGACAGCCACCGCCGATACGCGAACGCGGCTGGATATCATCGAACAGTTCTCACTGCGTAGCGACAACGACCGCATCTTCATCTCAGGCTTTGACCGGCCCAACATCAAATATTCCATCGCACCAAAAAACTCGCCACGAAATCAGTTACTCGATTTCATCCACGACAACCACGCATCCGACGCAGGCATTGTCTACTGCATGTCACGCAATAAAGTCGAAACCACCGCCAAATTCCTCTCCAACAACGGTTTCGAAGCCCTCCCCTACCACGCCGGAATGGAAACAGAGGACCGCGCCCGCAACCAGGATCGATTCCTCAAAGAAGACGGCATCATCATCGTAGCCACAATCGCCTTCGGCATGGGCATCGACAAACCCGACGTCCGATTTGTATTTCACATGGACCTCCCCAAATCAATCGAAGCCTACTACCAGGAAACCGGGCGTGCAGGTCGAGACGGGCTCCCCGCAAACGCCTCACTAGTTTACGACTCAGAAGACTTGGTGCGCCTTCGATATTTCGTTACCTCATCAAACGCTCCCCTAGAACAACAGCAAGTCGAACTTGAACGTCTCAACTCCCTCGTGCAACTCTGCGAATCCATAGAATGCCGAAGGAAAATCGTTCTCGACTATTTTGGCGATACGATCGACGACTGTGGCAATTGCGACAACTGCATCGACGCCCCCGAACTCACCGACGGCCTCATTCTCGCCCAAAAAGTAATGTCCTGCATCCACCGCGTCCAACAAAAATTCGCCACAGGCCACATCATCGATATACTCATGGGAAAATACACCAAACTCGTCTGCCAATGGCAACACGAAGAACTCCCCACTTTTGGAGTTGGCAAAGACTACTCCGCATTGCAATGGAAATCCGTGATTCGGCAACTCATCGGAGAAGAGCTGCTCCATGTCGATCCAGAAAACTACAATCAACTTTCACTCGGTAAGGACTCTGGTGCAGTACTCAAAGGCACACGCAAAGTCCTACTACGAAAAGACCGACTAAAACCCGAGAAGAAAGCCAAAAGCACGAGTAGCAAATCAAAAGGAAAATCAAACAGCAAAACAAAAGCCCTCCTCGAAGAGCTCAGCGATCCCCAACGCGAAATATTCGAGCAACTACGCGCAAAACGAGCCGCTCTCGCCGCCGAACAAGATGTCCCCGCGTATTTCGTATTCTCGGACAAAACTCTCGTCGATATGGCCATGCGAATGCCGCGGACAATGGCCGAAATGAACGACGTCTCGGGAGTCGGCACGGCGAAACTCAAACGCTACGGTACTGTGTTCCTGGGAGTCCTGAGTGGGGGAGAGGGGGGCGACGAAGACGCGTCTCGCTATGTGTCGGTTGAATCCGAAACCGAACCACAGGAAACGAATGCTTCTTCCAAGCCGGAGCCAAACCGACGTGGCAAACGATGGTCCGACGAAGAAGATACCGAACTGCTCGAACATATAATTGCCGATATGTCCTTGTCGGAAATCGGAGATCTGCACGGTCGAACAATGGGTGGAGTCGCAACCCGAATCCCAAAGCTCTGCAAAGAAAAATACAACCACACCCTCTACCGCGACGACCTAAGTGAACTCATCGCCGATGGCGGTCTCGGCGCATTTATCCGAAGCCTCGAAGAAGACGCCAACTCACATTGAATCGGTCAGATGGCTACTGACTTTACCGCGTCCGCATCGCCGGAGGCCCCCTGAGCGTTCCCGTAGGTGCGATCCCCGGATCAGGCCGATTCGTGAATTTCTTGCGGTTTCGCTCATGCAGACTGTCCAGCTCCACAGGCTGCCCCTTCAAAAATACGGCGAGCGTCCGGGTACTCGTCTGCGTAGGGTCGCCCGACGTGATGATGACGTCCGCTGTCTTGCCGCTCTCGAGCGAACCTACCGAATCATCGATTCCCAAAATCTTCGCAGGATTGATCGTCAGTGATTTCACTGCCCCCTCCACCGAAAGTCCATGCGCCGCCGCGAATCCTGCATGAACGGGAAGCTGCTTTGCATACTCAGTCCCCGTCGAAGCAATCGCGAACAACACGCCCGCTTCCTCCAGTTTACCGGCATTCTCATAGAAAGCGTTGAACCGCTCATAGGAATTACCCCCTCCGAAACCGGATGTCGGCAGACGAAATACAGAAGTCACGATGACCGGGACATTTTCCTCAGCCAGGCGATCCGCAAGTTTCCACGCCTCGCCGCCGCCCAGAATGACAGGCTTCAACTCGAAAGTACCCGCGAATTGCAACGTTTGCAAGATCGCCTTATATGACTGCGCACGGAAAAAGACCGGCTTCTCGCCATTAACATAAGGAATCATCGCCTCATAGCGAACATGCGTCGTCGGGTTTTCACCCGCCGCTTTCAGGCGCGCATAGTGACGCGCGCTACGAATATACTCCTCCGTATTCTTGATCGAAGTCTGATGACTTTTCACGCGTTCGTCATATCTTTTCTTGTCGAGACCCGGCGCAAATTTACTGGGCAATATCGGCAGGTTGATGACCAATCCCGTCTCGCCGTTTCGCAGCATCTCCGGCATAGTCCAGCCCGACATCTGAAGCACGCTCCCGCGACCGGAGATGATTCCCCCCAGCGGCACGGCGTGAGAAAGCGTAATCCCTTCGCCAAGCGACACAGGGATATGCTCACTGTGCGGATTGATGGCAGACAGCGTTCGAAGCTCCGGCTGATACGTGCTGAGATCACGGGAGTCAACGGTCTGCGCGAGACCCGAAATCTCCGATAGTCCCATCTGCGTCGCCGAATTGATCAATCCCGGATACACATGCAGTCCCGATGCATCCACGATAGTCGCTCCAACCGGACGCGAGTCGTTTTCAAGAATAGCCTGAATCTTGCCGTTCTGAATAATCAGTGTGCCATTTTCGATCGGAGCAGAGGTGACCGGATGAATCGTCGCGCCCACGATAGCGTAAGTCGAATTGGTATCGGAAAGTGGAAGCCTGTCGCGCGGAGGCTCAGGCACAGAGGTGTCGCCCGGCCCAGGTGTAGAACCGTCGATCTCGAATCCCGGATACTGAAAGAAGATTTCCCCTTCGATGAGTGTCAGCACGTTACGCGAATGCGTATCCAGCGGATGCGCATTGAACACTGCGAAATCCGCATCCTTACCAACTTCAATCGACCCTATACGATTGTCCAGACCTATTTGAATCGCAGGATTGATGGTGATCAATTTCATCGCCTCTTCCGCACTCAACCCGCCAAACCGCATCGTTTTCCCCGCCTCGAAATTCAGATGTCGAATCAGATCAGACGAATCGGAATTCAGGCTCGTCACTACCCCTGCCCTCATCATCATCGCGGCGTTGTAGGGAATCGCGTCAAATGCTTCCTTCTTATACGACCACCAGTCCGCGAACGTTGAACCGCCCACGCCATGGGCATACATTTCAGGCGCAACACGATACCCCTCCAGAACATGCTGCAAAGTTGCTATACGGAATCCATAGTCCTCTGCCACTTGCAGAAGCCGCAGCATCTCATCGCCGCGATAACAATGCGAATGCACCCAGATCCTCCCCGCCATAATATCGCTGACCGCCTGCAGGCGCAGATCGCGGCGCGGAATCTCGGTTACGTCTCCACGGGACACAGCCAAAGCATAGGCGTTCCATTCCGCATCGTATTCCGTCGCTGCATTGAACGCATGGCGGAACACCGACTCCACGCCCATGCGGCTGTTCGGAAAGCGGGGGATAGGCCGCGAACGCGTCACATTCTCACCCAGCGCAAATTTCACAATCCGCGGGCCGCTCGTAACCAGCATCTCGCCCGGTGACGTATTGTATTTTAGCTTCAGCACAGCGTTTTGCCCGCCCATAGAGTTCGCGGACCCGTGCATCGTGTGAATTGTCGTTACGCCTCCGGCCAGTGCGCGGTGAATGCTCTGGGCTGTGTGGTCGACTACATCCGCCTGGCGTACCTCGCTCGAAATGGACTGAGTAAACTCGTTGATCCCTGTGACCGCGATATGGGAGTGGGGGTCGATGATGCCGGGAGAAATCCAATACCCATCCAGATCGATTACCATAACTCCTTGGGGTGCAATTAGATCCGGCTCAATAGAGCGAATTTTCCCATTCCGGACGAGGATATCTGTATCTTTCAGGATGCCGTTTGTAACGGTCAGAACAGTGGCGTTTCGGAGGAGGACATTTTTATTTGTTTGAACATTTATTTTGCGATCCGAAGGCATTTCCACAGACCACGGGTGTATATCTTCCGGTTCGCCGCCATCATCCTCCAGCGATTCCGTTTTCACTTCCAGCTCAATTCGGTCCTCCGAGAGTCCCGGTCCGCGAAACGTCGAAATCAACTCATCCAGCGTCTTTTCGCTTTCGTCCAGACCCTCGCTCGCCACCCGGACCTTTATCGTGGCACCAGTAGCCCAGCCTCCTTCCTTCGTGATTTCAACGACCGAATCGATCACGAAATCCAGATTCTCCAATCGATCCTCAATTTCAAGTTTTGCCATTTCGGCGGTGTCGCCGTCCGCGCCTTTTTTCTTTCCCTCAGTGGCGTAGGAAAATTGAGTTCCGTCGATGAAGACATGTCTGACCTGACTTCCCTTGTCACCCAGCGGCTTCGTGAGCAGCACGACGTTCGCGATCTTTCCAGATTCCAGACTCCCGAGCTTGTCACCCAGTCCCAGGATATTCGCGGAGGACTGTGTAAGCGCGCTCAGCAGCTCATCTGCGGTAAGATCCAGTTTCAGCGCTGCTTCGAAATTTTTCGTCAGTTTGTCAGGACTCTTCAGGTCACGTCCTGTGATCGCAACATCCACACCAGCGCCAATCAACGCATGCAAATTATTGACCTGCTCTTCCCAGACGCGCACCCGATCATGGCGCACCGCGAGTGGCTCGAAAAAGTCGTGCTCAAACTCCGGTGTCCACGAGGCAGTCGTGTATACCTTCTCGTCCTCAGATTTCTTCGGCGCGAGCTTTGGTTTCTCCTCGAAGTCCATGCTCACGATCACGGGAACTCTCTCAGACGCAAGCCGATCCGCTACCTTCCACGCTTCCTTACCGCCCAGAATCGTGATCCGCTGATTAAATTCCTGTGCCAGATCAAGGGCATGATGAATCTCGTTCGCCGTGTCCACCGTAAAAATCCACATCTGCTGGCGATCAAGCAGCACGCCCATTGCGTCCAATGCCGGGTCGAACTCGACGCGTTTTACCTTTGTAGGATATTGATTGCTTAACGCGTGACGTTTGCGATACCACTCAGCATCCATATAAGTTTGCCGAATCATCGCGACCGCGCCCATTCGAGACCCCGGGTACTCCCGACCTTTGGAATAGCTTGTTCCCGATAGATCCGAGAAACCCAGAATTTGCGTCGCTCGAGGTGCGAGAGTAGCACTGCGCAGCGGCTTACCCGAAAGCTGCACGACATCGCCAGAACCGCTGATGATATCCGGATGCGGCGTGATCAGCGCCGTAGTAAATCCCAGCTTTCGGTAGGATGTCATCGCGTCCGCGTCATTCTTGTACAGATCCATCACGCCGATATGCGGCCACACCCCCAGTCGGTTTGCCAACTGCATGTGCGTACGAGGGCCCGACGCGACAGGATACTCCTCATCAAGAGCACGCTTGAACACATCCTCCGGCGGCCGCTTGTCTTTGATTCCAAGATGTGTCGCCGCATCGATGAAACCCGGATAGGCATACAGTCCGCTTCCATCCACGACCAGAGCCGTACTCGGAACCTCGACATCCGTACCCACTGAAATGATTCTCCCGTCCTCGATGAGGATCGTCGCATCGCTGATCGTAGTACCCGCTTCGGTCGTCGCAGACACATGGGTAATCGCGATGGGCGTGTGAAAGGGGTCCTGCGCCGAACTCGATCCAAGAAAGAAACCTACAACAACTGTAGAAACGCAGACACTCAGAAAAAAAGAACGCATGATCAAATTTCTCCCGTATGAATATTCGGATTCAACAGCACAAGAGAGTTATTTTACAAGGAAGACAAAGCTCGCGCAAGGGGAGATCACAATTGGCAATATCGGTGACCCTCATTGAGGATACGAAGTATCTGCCAGTCTTTCTTTTGCTATTTTTCTTTCTTCTTAGAAAGAAAAGAAGGGTGGTTCAGCGTTGAAGTCCTTTAGTCCCGCGACGCGGGCGTGATCTTCAAGCTCAGCGTTTCGCCGTCACGTACCACCTTAACATCGATTTCCACACCAATCTTGATCGCTTCGATGGTGTACGTGTAGTCATAAATGTTCTCTATTGTGCTGCCCCCAAGTTCGACGATAACGTCGCCCCCCTTGAGCCCCGCCTGCTCAGCAGGAGCCCCCTTTGTCACTCCGGAGATTTTCAAGCCTTTGATTTCCGACGCATAATCCGGAATCGTGCCGAGATACGCGCGGAGATTCGCCCGAGGAACATCCTGTCGCACCATCTCCAGATAATCGGGAATCGAATCGCTCGACACCAGCGACCGCGCAATGAGACCCATAAACTTCACGATTTTTTCAGTGCCCGCGTAATTGATTTTGTCAGAGGTGTCGCGCGGCGAATGATAGTCTTCGTGCGCCCCGGTGAACGCATTCAATACGGGAACACCCCGCAGGTAAAAGTGTGTTGTATCCGTGGGGAGGTTTGCTTCCTGGATAGTTTTGATAGACAGGCCGATTGGCGCATTGCGCCGTTCGATTTCACGGGGCCACAACGAGCTCGACCCTACGCCCTGAATGATCAACTCCGTATCCATGCGTCCGATCATGTCCATATTCAAATATGCAGAGACTTCGGGATACAACGCCTCGCTGGCCGTTTTACCCTGATACACATCCGTGAAATGTTTCGAACCCAACAGGCTGATCTCCTCCCCCGACCAACCGGCAAAAATGACATCTCGTTTCAGTCCCAGCCCATTCGCCTTTTGTGCCACGAGATACTGTGCAATTTCGATCACGCCGCTCACGCCGGAAGCATTGTCATCCGCGCCGTGGTGAACCTGATCCGCTTCTTCATCACGCGCAAGTGAGGAATGGTTGCGCCCAATTCCAAGATGATCGATGTGCGCGCCGATCACCATAACTTGATCGCCCGGTGCGTCGCCTGCATTGAGTCTCGCGACCACATTGCGCCCCTGGCTTTTCCGCTGAATGATGTCTATAGAGACTCCGAGAGTCACTTTTTCCAGAGGAAAGCCCATCGCGGCCTCGCCCGTGTCGAGTGAAGTCTGAAGCACTTTCAGGTCTTTACCTGCTGGCTGAAGCATCCGCTGCGCGGTGTCGTTTGATACCGATATAACAAAGAGGCTGTTGCCGGAAAGGGAACTGTCGGAAACCATCGAAATTAGTTCGTTTTCCGATTTTGAGTTCGGACCTTTGGTGACAATCATGCCTTTGGCGCCCATGTCTCGAATTTTCATCGCTTTGAATCGCAGGCTCGAATGCGTGTTGTAGTGTTTGCGCACATCTGGTTCAATGTCGTCCGGCATATAGTCAAGCACCATGACCCACTTGTCTTTTACATCGAGATGGACGAACGAGTCATACTCGGGGACTTCACCTTCCCCTGGAGCTTGAATGCCGTAACCTGCAAACACGATTTCGGTGGTATCAACGTTGCCCGTTTGCGAAAAACCGAGAGGACGCCAGTCGCTGTTCAGTTCGGCACCAGACGCCTGATCGCCAACATGTAACGTAAGGGAATTGTCTTCTCCCAGGTCGAGTCCGGCAATGAAAGGGAAGGTCTGGAAATAGGTCCCGTCGTCTCCCGCAGGCAGCAGTCCAAACTCTTTGAACACGTCAGCTACATAGGCCGTAGCCTTCAGCTCACCGTCGGTCCCTGTCGCGCGTCCCTCAAACTGGTCGGATGCGAGGTACGTTATATGCTGCTTGATGTCCGCCTGGGCAATAGCCGCGGATGTAGCCGATACAGCCGGGGCATCGGTATACTTGTCATCCTTCGCTTTTGAACCTGTAAGCCCCAGCAATTCACGCGCCTTTGCATCGTCCCAGTTTGCGATGAACACCTGCGATTGTTTCGCGGAAGTGCGGTTTGTCGTCCATGCCAAACGCTTTCCATCCGGCGTGAAAACTGGCAATCCGTCGAAGCCGTCCGTGAACGTAACCCGTTTCGGATCTTGTGTTCCCGCAGTATTTACTAGGAACAGTTCGAAATTCGCAAATCCGAGACTGTTGTTCGTAAAAATAATATAGTCGCCGGAAGGGTGATAATACGGTGCCCAGGACATTGCGTCTACGTGCGTCAGTCGCTTCTGATCGCTCCCGTCCAGATTCATCGTATAGATTTCTGCCGTCGCTCCGTTCGGAGCGAAGCGACGCCACGTAATGCGCTTCCCGTCTGGACTGAAGAAAGGGCCTCCGTCGTAACCGGGAGAGTGGGTGAGACGCCGAACATTGGAACCGTCCGCGTTCATCAGGTAGATTTCGGTCATATAGGCGGGATCAAGATCAAAGGCTTCCGAGTCCTCTTCCGACATTGGCTCTTCGTAAGCAGGTCGATTCGAAGCAAAAGCAATCAGCGTTCCATCGGGCGAATATGATCCCTCGGCATTGTACCCCCGCGCATTCGTCAGATTCTTGAAATAGCTACCATTCGTATCCGACTCATAGATCTCGTAGTGCTCATCATAGTCCCAGGAATACCGACGCTCCTGTCCCGAAGCTCTAAATTCCAGTTCATCCTGTTGAAGTGTCTTCGACTGCGGATCTGCGTGCGTCGAAGAGAACAGAACGCGTTTGCCGTCTGGATGTATCCATGCGCAGGAAGTCTTGCCATGCCCAGGCGATACTCGATTGATATCTCCTGTTGCCAAATCCATAAAATAAATCTGGTACCACGGATTGTCAGCCTGGCGCTCACTCTGAAAAACGAGCTTTGTACCGTCCGCGCTAAAGTAACTCTCCCCGGCACGAAGACCTTCAAAGGTAAGCTGGCGCGTATTGCTCAGCAGAGTGGATTCCGATCCCTCATCCTGTGCGGAGGAGATACCAGTCGAGATTAGTGCAGCGCACAGCACACAGCGAACGAAAGCGGATAGAGTCATCGTATTTCCTGTCATTCTAAAATAGTTTGAAGGCACTATGATACAGAACGAACAGAAGTTTTTCGACCTTACAACTAGGCCATCTTCGCAGCAGCCGCGTCCTGCAGGCTGTGCTCCTCAATACCCATGTCCCGCAGCTTGAACTTCTGTATTTTCCCCGTCACCGTCAATGGGAATTCATCCAGCAAAGTCACATAATGTGGGATCTTATAGTGCGCGATCTTCTCTTTGCAAAACGCCTTCACATCATCTACGGTCAATGTCACGCCGGGCTTCGGTATAATCCAGGCCGATACCTGCTCAACATACTTGATGTCTGGAAGCCCTGCCACCTGCACCTCCAGTATATCTGGATGCGACATCAAAAAATTCTCAATCTCCGCCGGGTAGATGTTCTCGCCCCCGCGAATAATCATGTCCTTTATACGCCCGGTTATTTTGTAGAATCCCTCTGGTGTCTCTGTAGCCAAATCGCCCGTCCGCAGCCATCCCTCCGGGGTAATGGTGTTCGCAGTCGCCTCAGGATTGTTGTAGTAACCGAGCATAATGCAGTGTCCACGCGCCCAGAATTCACCCTGCTCGCCCTGGGCCACATCCTCAAGCGTCTCCGGATCGACGATACGCACTTCCACGCCGGGAAGCGGAGAGCCAACCGTAGCCACACGCGTCTCCAGGGAATCCGTAGTTTTGCACTGCGTGATGATAGGCGACGTCTCAGTCTGCCCGAATCCAATCGTTATCTCGGTCAAATTCATTTCGTTGACAACCTGCTTCATCAATTCGATTGGGCAAGGACTTCCCGCCATCATCCCGGTGCGAAGCGTCGGAAACTCGTAATTGCCGAAGTCTGGATGATTCACCTGCGCACTAAACATTGTCGGCACGCCATACAGCACGGTGCAATTTTCTTTCGTCACGGCTTCCAGAGTTGCCCCCGGTTCAAAAGATTCCGCAGGAACAACCATTGCCGAACCATAAACAGCACACGTCAGCGTACCTATCACGCACCCGAAGCAATGGTAAAAGGGTACCGGAATACACACACGTTCTTCATTCGAATAATTCTCGCGCTGCCCGCAGTAAAACGCATTCATCAACAGATTGCGATGCGACAGCATTGCACCCTTGGGGTCGCCAGTCGTGCCGGACGTATACTGTATGTTCACCGGATCGCTGAATATGACATTCTGTGCAGCGTTTTTCACCGAGTCTTCGGTTACCTCAGATGCCTTCGCGATAAACGCATCCCACGAAGCGACTCCCTGCGGAAGTTCCACATTCTTCAGGCAAACGACATGCTGCAGTTTCGGATACTCCGCATTCGAAAGTTTTCCGTCCCATGCCGTGTCATTCACCTCCGGCACCGCATTCGCCACCATCCCTACATAATCGGATGTTTTATGCGTATCTGTAACGAACAGCATCGAAATATTGGCCTGTTTCAGAATATACGACAACTCATGCTGACGGTAGGCTGGATTCACATTGACGAGAACAGCACCCAGATAGGCCGTGCTGAACTGCGTGAGAATCCACTCCGGCCAGTTCGTACTCCAGATGCCGATATGGTCACCCTTCTGAACACCCATCGCCAGTAGCGCCCGCGCCATCTCGTAACACTTGTCCTGAAATGTCTCGTATGACCAGCGAAGGTCGAGCCGCGGGAATACAACGGCATCGTTGTTCGGATGATCAGCGACCGTCTTGGAAACAACTTCGTGAAACGTGAGTCCATCAACCCACGGTTTGATTTCTTCTTCAGTCATACTTGCAAAACCTTTCTAATACAAATTCCGTTCTCTATCCTTGTACATGTCCGCTACCTGCTCTCCGTAGCCATTGTATAGCTCCGTTGGTTTGTCTTTGAATCGTTCGCCCAAATACTGTTCCATCGCCTGTGACCATCTGGGATGCGAAACCCCCGGGTCGACGTTCGAATAGAATTTATATTCGCCAGGAATAGCGGTGTTCCAATACGTCTTTGGCTCCTCGTCCGTGAACGTCATCTTCACGATCGATTTAGGACCCTTGTACCCGTATTTCCAAGGCGTAATGATCCGCAACGGCGTACCGGACTGTGGCAGCAGCCGCTTTCCGTAATACCCCGTAGTTATCAGCGCCAAGTCATTTATCGCCTCGTCAAGGCGAAGCCCCTCGAAGTATGGCCAGGGGTAACGCGTGTCACGTTGACCGGGTGCGCGCTCAGGATCGAGGAAACAAGTAAACGCGACATACTTCGCCTTGGATGTCGGCTTCGCAAGCGCAATCAATTTCCTCAATGGAACCCCGATCCAGGGTACCGTCATAGACCAAGCTTCCACACAACGGAAACGATACGTACGCTCCTCAAGCCCAAGTTTCTCAATCCGATCCAGATCAACCTCCATCGGGTTCTCACACATTCCGTCCAGCGTCAAATTGTAAGGATCTAACGAAAAGTTCTGAGCATTTTCTATAGGGTCCGTCTTGCCAAACCCGAACTCATAGAAATTATTGAAACTTTGAACCAGGTTCTCCTTCGTCACCGCGCGACCGGCACTGGCGAAATCAGGATTCTTCGTGAATTCCGGGAGTGGAGGAAGATTCTTGGCAACTGCTTCAGCTTTGCAAGTAGTTAATCCCGCGAGCATGACCCCTCCGAA
This sequence comes from Candidatus Hydrogenedentota bacterium, assembly GCA_012965445.1. The sequence goes on along the minus strand of DTSJ01000145.1, from coordinate 932 downwards.
TCCAAGCGTTCTTAGAAAACGTCTTCGATCCAGAAATACTCCCTCCGGAGTCGCTTCGGATTCAGGAATCCACCAATCTGGTCGAACATGCATTGCCGGCATCGTTTCGTCTCCATTCTCTGTCCAAATCTATGGACACCTTTATCTACTGTCCCAAAACTTGCGGAACCAATTGATTATTCCATTTTTCACAAGCTGACACAATGAAAAACAATGCTTTTTTACCCATGGATGGCGAATTTTCAGGATCGCTGGTATACTTAGTTAATTCTTGCAGAATCGTAGTTATCGGGGTCACTTAACGCATGATTGAGCCAAAACAGCAAAAAGTTCTTGTCGCGGACGACTCACCTTTGGCGCGGGAGCTGATCGTCGAGATGCTTTCTGATCTTGAAATCGAGGTCGTATCAGCAGAGAGCGGAGAAGAGGCCATTGAGCATTCTCTTAAAAATCAGTTTGCCCTGGTTCTGCTAGACGTATTGATGGGCGGAATCTCAGGCTTCGAGACGGCAGCACGAATTCGTGCACTCGATCATGACAACAACGATGTGCCGATTATTTTGTGACTGCGACCAATACTGATGCCACCAACGTATTCGAAGGCTACGAAGCTGGAGCCGTGGATTACCTGCTCAAACCTGTCGACAAGCAGACTTTGCGCAGCAAAGTCAGTGTATTTTGCAGATTACACGCCCAGCGCGATGTTATTCAGGTCCAGTTGGATGAAATTCAGCACAAAAACGAGGAACTCGAAAAACACCTCGCAGAAATAAACGTCCTGCGTGAACTAGTCCCAATTTGCGCCTCCTGCAAAAATGTGCGCGACGATACCGGATACTGGCATTCGATTGAGCAATATTCTACCAAGAACGCTGACACAAAGTTTACGCACTCGATCTGCCCGCAGTGTACAGAAACGCTGTATCCAGGCA
>DTSJ01000144.1 GCA_012965445.1 Candidatus Hydrogenedentota bacterium | reverse complement strand
CTTCCGCTATCTCAACGTCACCGGTCACGATCAGTGGCAAATCGACGGCGTCGACGATGCCGAAATGTTTCGTAAATGCGGGTCTTTGTTTGTTTGTCTGTCTGTCTGATCGTGAAAAGAAGTTGATGGTGGTACTGGCGGTGATGATGACAGGTCTCAATGGGTGCAAGGGCGATAGTGAACCGATCAACACGAGTTCTACAACGTCAGGCTCTGGTTCGGGTTCGAGCGGTGAAACGACGACTGGTTCTGGACTTCCGGAGATAGATGCGAATACGCTTTTTGACCGGGCGCGTGGGCTGGAAGTGATTTATTTTGATTATAACAGCTACTCGTTGCGTCCAGATGCGATGGCTTCTTTGAAGAGCAATGCAGAGAAAATCCGGAGTGTGCCTGGTGTGATAATTCAGATTGAAGGGCACTGTGACGAGCGCGGCACCCAGGAATACAATCTTGCGCTTGGCGAGAAACGTGCGCTTGCAACGCGTGAGTATTTGATGAACATGGGTGTGTCCGGTGATCGCATGGTAACGATCAGTTACGGCGAAGAAGATCCTGCAGACGGTGGTCACAGCGAATCGGCGTGGGGCAAGAACCGTCGGAGCGAGTTCAACAAAGCGCTTTAAGATGTTGAAGCGTTAGTTTAGATTTGAGGGGGCGCGTTATGCTTAGAGCTAATGGTTTTGCAGTTGCCGCATTGTCGGTCGCGTTGTTGTCGAGCGGTTGCGCGACGGCAGGTGGTGCGCCTGCGGGAAGTTCCGGACAAGTGCAGAACACGGTGTATCAGACGCACCGGATTGTGCAGGATCTTTCGGGATCTGTATCGACGCTGACGCAAACTACTGCAGCGATTTCTGCGCGTATCGATTCGAACGAACAGGAGATGCGGCGCTTGGTCAGCATTGCTGAGGAGAATCAGCGCAAGCTGGACAATCTTCAGTATACGCTGGATCAGCTGGTAGCGACGCTGTATCAGCAGCTGAATCTGTCGCCCCCGACGAGGCCGAATATACCTAGGCAGCCGGGCATCAACACAGATCCAGTGCCACAACAGCCGGGGGTTGATCTTCAGCCGCCAGCGCCACAACCCCGGATTACGCCGCCAGTTACGCCTCCTCCGGTGATTGCGCCTCCGGGAGATCGGTTCGAGACGACCCAAGCGCCTACTGATTCCAAGGAGCATTATCGTCAGGCGCAGCAGGCTTATTCCGATGAGGACTATTCGGTGGCGTTGCAACAGTTCGACGATCATATCGCGACGTATCCACAGTCTCCTTATGTGGCGAATGCGACTTATTGGCGCGCGCTGTGTCAGTTGAAGATAGGTAACTATCCAGAAGCGATCAAAGGCTTCGATGATTTTCGATCAAAGTACGGATCCAGCGGGAAGATACCGGTAGCGATGCACAACGAGGCGGTGGCTTATTCGCGGCTTGGTCAGACTGAGCGGGCGAAGGCGTTGTTTCAACAGTTGATTCGTGAGTACCCGGATGATGTTGCAACGGAAGGCGCGCGCGAGAACCTGCGCAAGCTGCAGGGCCTGGGTCAGTAGAGATCGACGACAGTAGAGATTTTTTTGGGCGCGCGGACCTGTTCCGCGCGTTTTCTTTTTGTACGGCTTTCAACTCAAGGCGGATAGATCGAATGAAGTATGTGATGGGTCTGGATGTAGGGGGGACGAAAACGGACTGTCTGATTGGTGATGAGACGGGGGTTGTTTGCGGGTTCGGTTCGGCGGGATCGGGGAGTTATGAGTACCATGGAGTTGAAGCGGCTTTCGTTGAGAACAAGAAGGCTGTTGAGTGTGCGCTGAGTGATGCTGACCTATCGCTGAGTGATATTGAGTGTGTGGGTATGGGTGTGGCGGGGGCGGATCTGCCTGATGATTTTGAGATGCTTGAGAAGGAGATCTATGAGCCGATCTTCGGCGAGATTGATCGCGTTTTCCTGAATGATTCGTTTGCCGCGCTTCGCGGGGGGACAGATGCGTCATACGGGATGGTGATTGCATGCGGGACGGGTGTGATTGCAGCGGGAATTGCGCCGGATGGATCGCGTGCACGGGCGGGGGGCTGGATGCCTGAATACGGAGACAAGTGTACGGGGGAGACGCTGGGAATGGAGGGGTTGAAGTCGGTCTGGCGCGCTCGTGAGGGTATTATTGGATGGACACTGTTGACGGATCTGTTTTTGGAGCGATCAGGATGCGGGGATGTGGATGAGTTTTTTTATCGTGTTTATGGCGGAAAATTGTCGACAGAAAGTCTTCAGCCTATGGCGCAGTTGGTATTTCGTGCGGGGCTTGCAGGTGATGCCGTGGCGTGTGATATCCTAGGTGAAGGCGGTCGTTATCTCGGAGCGATGCTGAATGCCGTAGCTCGACGTCTGTCGATGTATGAGACCGCGTTTGGTGTTAGTATGGCAGGCAGCGTATTTTCTGAGGGCGCGCCGGTTCTGCGCGAGGCGATGGAGGAGGCGGTGCTTGCTGAGTGTGGGTCGGCCCGTTTCCATAAGCCGCTGTGGAGTACGGTCGTTGGTGCGCTTCTGCTCGGTTATGAGAAGGACAGGCCGATTTTGGAAGAAGTTTACGAAAGACTTTCGATGAGTCTGGACGAGTCGGCTCGAAAATATTCAAAAGCATTTAGATTGGGATGATTATGAAGAAACATGGTTTGATTTTGGCGTCGGTGATGATTTTTGGCAGTTTCCTGTCGGGATGCGGTTCTGAACCCGTTGATGATGCTGCTTTTCTCGAGGAGGTGCGTGAATCAGCACCTTCGTCTGTTGCTCCTGCAGCTTCACCTCCAGTGATTGAACTGGCGACCCCTCAATTTGAGATGGGATTGATTCCTGCTGTGGGTTTCACGTTTGAAGAGATGCCGATCTACAATCGAGGTGAGTCGCCTCTGGTTATTGGCAATATAACGACGCAGTGTCCTTGCACAACGGCCAAGATGAAGGAGAATACGATTCCTCCGGGTGGTGAGGGAACGCTCGTGATCAAGTTGGATCCGGACAAGGTGGGCGGGTTTAGATCGACGAAGCGGTTGACGATAGCGTCTAACGATCCGAGGACACCGCGGGTACATTTGATTGTTACGGCTGTAGTTGAGGGTGAAGTGAGTCTTTCTGAAAATCAGATTCTGTTTGGCGTGATCGAAGAGGGTGAGGCGGCGGAGGCTTCTATTCATCTTGCGCAGATGCATACGACTCCGTTGATCATTGAGAGTATCAAGCTGGATGGGGCGCCGGATTTTCTGACGCTGGACATTGATCAGCTTGCTGAGGGTGAATGGGGGAGGCCGGGAATCCCGGAGTATTCGGTTACGGCGCGAATCTCTGAGGAGAGTTCGTCTGGCCGCTATAATGTGATTGCGAGGGTGAGCATTGAGTCGGGTCGCCGTCAGATGATGAATATCCCGATCAAGTTTACGGTGAAAGGGATATTTGGTTTTGAGCCTGGGGATGTAACGGTACGAAATCTTGCGCCGGGGACTAATCAGGAAGGGGTAACGCTATTAACGTCCAGGGTGCCTTTGAAGGTGACAGGGGTGAAATCTTCGAACCCGAATATGACGGTGACGTATGCTCCGGGCCCGGAGCCGAACAGTTATCGATTCGATCTGCTGGTCCCTGAGCGTCCTGAGAACCGACTTCAAAAAGGCGAGTTGGAAGTTACGATGATGGTGGACGGTAAGGAAGTTGTCGAGGTAGTCCGGGTCGTTGCTCTGCTGAGTCGTCAATAGGGATAGTTAACACAACGTGAAAGCTGCTACGGGTGAAGTGCGTCTGGAGCCGAAATCTGGAAAGGTAACACGAGTTTTGAGTTTGACGGATGATTTGAAGGAGCGGATTGAGCGTTACGGGCAGGGGCATGTGCTGGCGCATTGGGATACTTTGGATGAGGGGGAGCGGGCGAGGCTTTCGGGACAGATTGAGTCGATTGATTTTGAGTTGCTTGGCGGGCTGGTTAATGATTGGGTTTTGGGTTCTTCTTCGGGACAGAACTTTGAGTCGATTACGG
>DTSJ01000143.1 GCA_012965445.1 Candidatus Hydrogenedentota bacterium | reverse complement strand
CAAGATCGTTCGCGACACGATTGAAGGCGTACCCGTGTATCGCGTAACGCCAAACGAGATCGATCCTGCGCATGCGAATCATCTGTTTCTTCATGTACACGGAGGGGCGTATGTTTTCGGAGGCGGGGACGAGGCGGTGACGGAAGCAGCCGTCGTCGCGAGCGCTGCGAAGATGCCAGCATTGTCCGTCGACTACCGAATGCCGCCTAAGGATCCGTTTCCGGCGGCGGTCGATGATGTTGCGACGGTTTACCGGTGGCTGATAAAACGACGGCCTGCGAAATCGATAGCGATAGGGGGCACGTCGACCGGCGGCGGATTGTCACTGGCGTCGGTACACAAGTTTCGCGCGCTTGGCCTTGAAACGCCTGGAGCGATTTATGCGGGTACACCGTGGGCGGATCTGACTAAGACTGGGGATTCTCTGTTTACAAACGAAGGGCTGGACAGGATTCTTGTAACATACGATGGTGTTTTGGGAGCAGCAGCCAAGTTGTATGCGGGAGGTCACGACCTGAAGGATCCTTTGATTTCCCCGGTGTACGGCGATTTCGAGGATTTTCCGCCGACTTATTTTGTGACGGGTACACGGGACATGTTTTTGAGCGATACCGCACGCACGCACCGCAAAATGCGCCGCGCCGGAGTGACTGCTGACTTGAATGTATTCGAAGGGATGTCGCACGCGGGTTATATAGTTGTGCTGGACTCGCCGGAATCGCGAGAGCTTTTCAGGGAGATCGCCGAGTTTTTTAAGGCGCATCTCGCGTCAGAGTGAGGCCGACTCGAATGGTCGAAGTGTATGATGATGAATGAGCTTGACCGAAATTTGACAGAATTCGATTCCGGGATGCAGATTCAACAGGATAAGGAGCGAGACTGATGAACAATTCTTCTGGAAATCCACGCAATGATTCGGAACACCGCATTGATCGACGTCGTTTTCTGCAGAGCAGCGGGAAGATCGCGGGGGCAGCAGCATTGGCGGCGGGGCTTGGTGGTCTTGAGACCGGGAGCGTACATGCCAAGTTTCTGCCTTCAAAGAAGGCTACGGTGGAAACGACGTCCGGCTCGATTCGGGGCGGAATTGCGGACGGCGTCTACATTTTTCGCGGGGTGCCCTACGGCGCTTCGACTGGCGGCGATAATCGGTTTCTCCCTCCAAATGCCCCGAAGAAATGGTCAGGCGTCCGTGATACGGTCGAGTATGGCAATGGATGTCCGCAGAGTTCCCGCAATCTCGTGAAGCCTGCTGCGCTTTCATGGTTCACGCCGTTCTGGCCAGCATCGACTTCCGAGGATTGTCTGTTTCTTAATGTATGGACACCGGCGTTGAAAGACGGCGGTAAACGTCCAGTGATGGTGTGGCTTCACGGCGGGGGGTACAGCACCGGCAGCGGGGCAAGTTCCTCTTATGACGGCACGAACAACGTCAAGCGAGGGGATGTCGTATCCATCACTATCAACCATCGTTTAAACGTATTCGGCTATACGCATCTCGACGACATCATGGGGGAGAATTTCAAGGATTCCGGTAACGCTGGAATGCTCGATATCGTCCTCGCGCTTGACTGGGTTCGCGACAACATCGAAAACTTCGGCGGCGATCCGGATAACGTTATGATTTTTGGAGAATCGGGCGGGGGAGCAAAAGTTTCCACACTTCTGGGGATGCCCGGCGCAAAAGGGCTGTTCCATCGCGCTGCGATTCAGAGTGGACCAGGAATCCGGGTGAGCGAGCCGGACGCGGCTACGATTACTGCGACGATGCTGCTCGATGAGCTGGGAATAAAGAGTGGTGCATACAAAAAATTACAGGCCGTACCTCACAAGCAGCTTCATGCCGCGCACCTTGCGATTGGGACGCGGGCTTCGCGAGCAGGTGGCGCGGGATTTCGACCCGTGTTGGGAGATGCCGTTCCGCAGCATCCCTTCGATCCCGTGGGGTCGCCACTTTCGGCCGATGTCCCTGTTCTGATCGGCACTAACCAGCATGAAACCGCATTGTTCAGTGTTGCTGACACGGAAGTTTGGACCCTCGACGACGCAGGTTTGGCGGCCCGTGCGCAGCGCTTGGCAGGCGATGCCAGCGATGAACTGTTGCGTGTATACCGCGGAGCGTTTCCTGACAGCGATCCCACGAGCGTATATTTTGCGATGGCGAGTGACCGGGGAACACGAATGCGATCTATTCTTCTCGCTGAGCGCAAAGCGCAGCAGGGCGCGGCGCCTGTGTACATGTATCGCTTCGACTGGCTCACGCAGGCCTGGGAAGGACGGTTTCGCGCTGCGCATGCTTTTGAGATTCCGTTTGTGTTTGGTAACGCTCAACTCAACGACGAGATCACAGGAGGAGGGCCTGACGCGGTTGACTTGGCTGCGAAGATGAGCGCGGCATGGATCGCGTTTGCGCGCACAGGTAATCCGAACCACGCGGCGATTCCGCGCTGGAACGCCTACACCGAGAAAGCGCGCAATACGATGCTATTTAACGACGAATGTCAAGCGGTCGACGATCCTGGCGGCAACGAGCGCCGATTCTGGAAAAAGCAACAGAGCTCGTAGTTTCAATAATCTGAGCCCGTGTGAATACGTTAATAGGGGAAAAATTGGGAGATTGCGGAAGATGAGAATTGATTCGAAGAAATTCATGATTTGTTTACTTAGCCTTGGACTCGCTACGGTGAGCCTGGCTCAGGACGGAGAAGACCGGAGGCCCCTCTTCGGAGAGACCCATATCCACACGGCCTATTCTTTTGACGCGTATCTTTTCAACACGCGGGCGACTCCGGACGACGCCTACGAGTTTGGAAAGGGAAAGCCGCTCAAGCATCCGCTTGGAGAGACATACCAACTGAAGCGGCCGCTTGATTTCATGTCGGTGACGGACCACGGGTTCTTTATGGGCTCCATGATGACAATGGCCGACAAGAGCCATCCATTGTCCAAGCACCCGCTCGCGAAAGTTGTGACTGACCCCGATCCCAAAGTTGTGGTTACGGCGTTTAGCGCTGTGGTGAGAGGTACATTGAATGGCGAGCGCATTGACGTGCGAGCCTTGTCTGACCGCGAAGTCCAGCAGGACACTTGGGAAAAAGTCATCGCCTCGGCGAATCGGCACAACGATCCGGGAACGTTCACGACGCTTATCGGCTATGAGTGGACGAGCACGATCAACGGCCAAAACTTGCACCGTAACGTACTCTTCAAAGGCGACACTGCGCCCGTTCCGTTTACCCGCATCGATTCGTCGGATCCCGAAGATCTTTGGGCGTGGTTGGATGAGATTCGCGCGGAAGGCTATGAAGCGCTGGCCATCCCCCACAATTCAAACAAGTCGGACGGACGGATGTTCGAACGTGAGACGAGTGATGACACACCATTCACGGAAGAATACGCCGCACAGCGCAACCGGAACGAGCCGCTCGTCGAAATCACGCAGGTCAAGGGCACCTCGGAAACCCACCCGATGCTTAGCCCCAACGACGAGTTTGCGGATTTTGAGATAGACGGAATGCGCGTTGCATCGTCCATCAAAATCACAAAGTTCGCGGGTGGCTATGTGCGCGACGCGTATCGAACTGGACTTGAGTTCCAGGACACGATGGGGTTCAACCCGTACCGCTTTGGTCTGATTGGATCAAGCGACAGCCACACCGGCATCGTACCAACGAATGAATATGACTATTCTGGAAAGCTGGGCAATGGCGATGGTTCCCCCGAAGTTCGCCTCAACATGCCCCGGATCAGGATGGACTTTGGCGCCTCGGGTCTCGCCGGCGTATGGGCTGAAGAGAATACACGGGATAGCATCTACGACGCGCTTCGCCGAAAAGAGACCTGGGGAACCTCCGGTCCCCGCATTAGCGTGCGCTTCTTCGGCGGCTTCGATATGAAAGACGTCACACCGGGTGGTGAGGGATGGGTTCGTGCCGCGTACTCGAAGGGCGTTTCTATGGGTGGCGAATTGAAAGCCGCCACCGGAAATGGAGCGCCGACTTTTGCCGTATGGGCGATCAAGGATCC
>DTSJ01000142.1 GCA_012965445.1 Candidatus Hydrogenedentota bacterium | reverse complement strand
GAAATATTTTTGGGGAACCATTTCGCCAGCAGGAATGCGAAAAGGCAGACGGTTCTTCGGTGTCGGTAGCGCGCAGGTTGTAAACTTCGAGTAAAGGCACCAGGGGTTGGCCGAGATTTCCTGCTCACAAACACGGAAGCCCCTTATAATCGGGGCTTCGAGAGTTCGGCTGAGTTTTTTGACCCTACGGGTACACCTCGGTGTTATCGCAAACTGTTTAACGATGAAGTCGGGAGATAGAGCTTCGGTGAAATACTTTGACCGTGGGGTTACCCAGCACATGCTGATATCCGTTGGGAACTCGGGATCTTCATACCAGTAGGCGAAATCAAATTAACTCGTAGAATTGGGCTGAACTACCTGAACTCATCGGCCGAATTTTATTTCGGACACCATCTGTATTTTCGTGAATCCGCAGGTTCAATCTTACGCTTTCGTTCCTTCGGCATGTTTCCATTCGGTTGCGATTTCAGCCAGAATTTGACCGTCGTTGATACCCAGCTTGATTTTGATGCGGCTCCTGTATGTGGCAACGGTTTTTGCATGGATTCCGATGCATTCTGCGATTGATCGATTCGATTGACCCTCTCCGATGCACTCGAAAACGCGTCGTTCCTGCCTGCTGAGATCACTGAGCAAGTGACTAATTGAAGCAGATCTTCCCAAGGCAGCTCTCCGTATGAGCCACTGACTATACTGATTGCTTGCATATCGATCTCCTACCAGCACACATCGAGTTGCAGCTAGAACCGAAGTTGCTTCGGAATCCAAACCGATGTACCCATTCGCACCCAAACGCAGCGCTTTTTCAGCACTGATTATTTCTTCGCCGCGTGAAATCAGTATGATTGGTACGTGCGGATGACCCGCCCGAAGTTTTCCAACCCATTTGAATCCGTCGGCAGATAGGCCAATGATACGCACGATAAACAAATCTGGACAATCTTGGGTTTCCAGAGGAGCTGAATTATCGACTATCTCGATCAGATCGATTACCGCCGTATCTAGGTCGGCGTTGAGGATTTCGCGTAACGGGTTCGCCGCTTCTTTCTGGTCGGTGATTACAACTATACGAATTTGTGCTTTTGAACCGCTATGCATTGCGTCCTTAATCTGTGCCGTTGTTCGTCCAACACATATCGAGAAGATCTAAGTAGGCATTTTTGATGATACAAATGTTCATATGAATCGAACGAGAGCAGCCAACAGGCAAAGCGCAATGTTCATGCCAACCTCCAAAGTAAAATGGCATTTGGATCGTTCCGGGATTGAGAGCCGTAGATGAAACACTTGTTGATGAACGCAGAGAGGTTTAATCTATTGTTCTTCCAGTTGTGAAAGTCGCGCCATAGGGGTCCTACAAAAAACCTACATTGCACTACGATTTGGTAAGAATGGATGACTATGCATTACGTATATGTAACAATCTCTGATAGATTATCTTTTTGTAATCCCGCAAACCCCGCCTGCTGTTTGTATGTATTCTGTACGAAATTCGCAGTGTATTCGGGGTGGGTTACACCAATTAGCGGCCTCTTTTCGACAGCGGATTTCCAGTGGGCACAGTTTTTGCGTGCCGTACGCTTAACTGGCGGTCATCTTGTTGATGCCGCTTCGCCCAAGTGGCGACTGGCTGTAATTCATCCATGTCTGGCATTTCTTTTCGCCTCTGACTTTTCGTGGATTCCGTTATTGCCGATGTCCTGCCACGACGGTATGTTCTGCTCTGTAATGTTGGGCCTCGGCTGCCAAACATCATAGCGCGGACAATCGCAGCTATCGCGTTTTTAATTCGGAAAGGAAGGCTACAAAAAATGTTGAAATTCGTACCGTTTGTAAAAGGAGGTATCGGAGCGCTCGTACTGGGAACTGCAATGTCGGTGTCCGGTCTTTCGTACGCTCAAGACGAAGACGCTCAAGACGAAGAGGGTACTCCACTGTCGGATGTGTCAGCTTGGATAAAGTCCAATACGGGTGAAAAAATAAAACTAGGCGTCGGTTTTCGGGGATCGGTTCGTGGCATCGAGGATGGCTCGACGGATAGCAATAACTGGTCGACGAACGGATCATTGGATAACATGCGTCTGTATGTAAACGCTTCGTTTACGGATCACTTCGCAGTCGAATTCAATACGGAATGGGAAGGCACGGGCAGTGGAGTACCCTCTTCGTCTGGTGATGAAGATATTCGGGTGTTGGACGGAGTCCTGAAGTACAAGAAAAGCGATGCGTTCAATATCTGGCTGGGGCGTCATTTGCCGCCTTCTGACCGTTCTAATCTCGACGGCCCGTATTATCTTGCGACGTACGATTATCCGGGTTTGGTATCCAGGTATCCGTCTATTTTTGCTGGTCGCGACGACGGTTTATCGATATCCGGGCAATTTGAGGGCGGCAAACTCAAGTATGCTGTTGGTGCCTATAAAGGAAGCGACAACCCTGACTCGAATCAGCTCTATGCTGGTAGATTCACATACAATTTCCTCGATCCGGAACCCGGATACTATACGAGCAGCACATACTACGGAGACAAAGACATATTCGCTGTTGCGCTTGTGCTGCAGTATCAAGGCGACGGGGCTGATGCGGGGCTGCCCGGCGTTGATGACGGAACCGAGGATTTTCTCGGCTACAACGTCGACGTGTTGTTTGAAAAAGGACTTTCCAACGACGGCGTGATTACTGTTGAAGGGGCTGCGTATCGCTATGACCTCAACGACGCGCCAGGGGACGGCGACGCATATATGGGCCTTGTTGGATACCTGTTTCCGAAGAAAGTGGGGCCAGGCAAGTTTCAACCTCACGTGCGGTATCAGGAATTTGAAGATGATAAGCAGTACGACGCGGGTGTCAACTACGTCATTGACGGACACAACGCACGTCTCTCACTGGTGTTTTCAGTGATTGATCCTGAGTTTGCCGATTATTATAACCAGGTCGTTCTCGGTGCGCAGTTTCAATTCTAGAAAAATCGAATCAACCCAGACAAGGATAAAACGATGAATATCAAACGACTTAAACTGAAAATTGGCGCTTTGGCGGTCGCACTTGCAGCGTGTTTCGGGCAAGGTGTCGCGGTCGCACAGGAAGATACGGTCAAAATTGGTGTGCTCCATTCACTTTCGGGAACCATGGCCATTTCCGAAACATCGCTCCGTGACGTTGTTCTGATGGCTGCCGAAGAAATCAACGCTTCAGGCGGTGTGTTAGGTAAACAGATTGTGCCCGTGGTGGTTGACCCCGCATCCAATTGGCCTTTGTTTGCGGAAAAAGCAAAAGAACTCATCGCAGAAAAAGAGGTAGCCGTTACTTTCGGATGCTGGACATCGGTCAGCCGTAAGTCTTGCCTGCCTGTATTTGAAGAATACAATGCGTTGCTGTTTTACCCTGTTCAATATGAGGGGGAAGAACAATCGTTAAACGTATTCTATACCGGTGCGTCACCCAATCAGCAACTGGTACCGGCAGCTGAATATATGATGAATGAATACCAAAGCAAGAAGTTCTATTTGCTCGGTACAGACTATGTATTCCCGCGCACTGCCAACAAAGTTCTCAAAGCCTACCTGAAAAGCGTTGGCGTCAAAGACGAAAATATCATCGAAGAATACACGCCGTTTCACCATCAGGACTACCAGACCATCGTTGGTAAGATTAAGAGGTTCGCCGCCGCCGGCGACGCATGTGTCCTATCGACGATCAATGGGGACAGCAATGTGCCCTTCTATCGCGAGTTTGCCAACCAGGGTCTCACCGCCGAAGATTGTCCAATCATGGCATTTTCCGTCGCTGAAGATGAACTTCGCGCGATGGATGTTCCTCCTTTGGTTGGCCATCTCGCGGCTTGGAATTACTTCCAGAGCATCAAGTCGGCTAGTAACAAGGAGTTCGTGAAGGCCTTCAAAGCGTACTGCAAGACAAATAATCTACCGGGCGGATCTTCACGTGTAACAGACGATCCGATCGAGGCGGCTTACTTCGGTGTTTATGCATGGGCGGCAGCAGCAGAAAAAGCTGGTTCGTTCGATGTGGATAAAGTGCGCGAAGCGGTGTACGGTCTTGAATTTGATGCTCCGGGCGGCGCAAAAAAGATGCACCCGAATAATCAGCATACGTTGAAGCCAGTGTATATTGGTGAGATCAAGAAAAACGGCCAGTTCAAAATCATTCACAAGTCGGACGGCCTGGTTTCACCGGATTCGTACAGCTCCTATCTGCACCCGGACGGAAATTATCCTGCCCCTACAGGAGGACCAAAATCTGATTCGTAGAGTGTTAGTGTTGCCTGATCATTGCCTCGAACTATTCGTGGTCGCTTTCGCACGGCGCTTCCTCACCGTGCGAAAGCGCTGGGTAATGACCAAGAATCACTCGGAAGAGTGACTATTCGACGTACGAATGGCTGCACGATTTAACCGACCGACTAACTGGTGTCATGGTCGAACAAGAGTAATTTATGAAACAAATCAAAATCATCTCACCATTCATCTTAGCTTTGGTGAGCACGCTCGGGCTCAATGGTTGTTCCAGCGACGAACCCCAGCAACGCATCGCTAGCAGTGGGGCGGCGACAGCAACAATTCGGGAACTATTGCTGGAACTTGGCAATGATGATTCGGAAATCGTTCGCACGTCAATCACCGCCCTCGCAAATACTGGTGACCAGCGTATAGAGGTGTTGATGGAGTTTTACCGTCAAGGAAGCCTCTACATATTGGAAGATTCTGACGGCATCCGAAAGGTGGTCCTTTGTGAAGAAGTTGTCGAGAATGAGGATCTCGATGAGTTTGCACCGTTATCCGATCCGCTATCGGGGGTAGCAGGGGTCTATGTCCCGATTCCGAGTAACGGTGAAATGGTCGAGTTTGAGGGTGTAGAGCTTAACCCCGATCAGCTCGTGGTGCCCATCGAAGACCTGGAAGAAATCGATGCCGGTCGAAAAGAACGCAATTGGGCGAGGAGCGCGAAGTTCTTGTCCCGACTTTCGTCGCCAGTCGCTGACATTCGCCTGTCCGGCGCAAAAAAATGCGGCGATCCCCCGGAGCAGACGGTTGCGCTGGATCGCTTACGTGAATTGGCGGAAAACGACCCAATCTCGAAGATTCGACGCGTCGCGCAGGAGAGTGTTCTGCTCATTCAACTCAGAGATGCGGACGAAGATGTCCAGTTTGCAGCGGTTGAGGGTTTGGCGGCGTTAAAGAGTCTTCGCGCACTGCCGAGACTGGAAGATAGATTGAAATCCCTGAGGGAATCACACGAAGACGATGCTGGTAATTCAGGCGCAGTCCAGACTGAGCACACACGAGCAGGCGCGCTGACATACGCGGAGAAGGAAAAAGCGTACAAATTGGCCATCTCAATAATTGCCGGACACCAAAGAAATGTAGGCATGGCGGAAAATTTGTTTCGCGGTCTGTCGCTTGGCTCCATATTGATTATGATGGCCTTGGGACTCGCGATTACATTCGGACTGATGGGTGTCATCAACATGGCCCACGGCGAACTCATGATGATCGGGGCATACGCCACCTACGAGATGCAACTGCTGTTTAGCAAACTGATTGAGCAGGGAAAACTTCCCGAAGCGGCATTCGGGTACTACTATGCACTGGCTCTTCCTTTCGCATTCCTTTGCGCTGCGATGGTCGGCTACATTATGGAACTTGTGGTCATCAGTCGTCTGTACCGAAAGCCCTTGGAGTCGCTCTTGGCGACATGGGGAATCGGACTCATTCTCATACAATGTGTCCGCATTCGATATGGAGACAACATCGGCGTTTCCGCGCCCGACTGGGCGCGCGGCAGCATCGAGATAGTCCAGGATTTCAATATGCCGTGGGGCCGTCTGTTCATTATCGGATTGACGGTTCTAAGTGTCGTTACGGTGTACGGGCTGATGTACTTCACGCGAATTGGACTACAAATGCGTGCGACCATGCAAAACCGCGATATGGCTTCAAGTCTCGGTGTGAACACAAAACGTATCGATGCGTTCACCTTTGCATTCGGTTCTGGACTCGCCGGTGTCGCGGGTTACGCGGTTACACTCATCGGCGGCGTGACACCCGACATGGGTCAGCAAGTGTACATCGTGGATTCATTTCTTGTCGTCGTAACGGGTGGCGTCGGCGAAATCGCGGGTGTCATTTGTTCTGGACTTGGTATCGGAGTCCTGACGAAATTCATTGAACCAGGAACCGGAACAATATGGGCTAAAATCATACTGCTTGTCTTGATCGTAGGCTTTATGCAATTCAGACCCTCGGGCCTTTTTGCACCGAAAGGAAGACTCGCCGATGATTAGGGGCCTCAACCGCAGTTCACTCGATATTCGATTGCTCTACGGTCTTTTCATATTTGGTCTCATTGGCATACCCGGACTATATTTCACGGGTGTCGTTAGTATCGAGGTCGTGAATATGCTTGGACGATACCTCACCTTCGCCATGATGGCTCTCGCGCTGGATTTGATATGGGGATACACGGGAATCTTGAGCCTGTGCCAAGCGTTATTTTTCTCTCTGGGTGGATACGCAATGGGTATGTATCTCGCCCATCACGGAGGCCCGGAAGGAATCGTCGATGCAGCAGGCTGGAAGATTCCCGCCTGCCTTTACGTCGTTTATCCGTATAAAGTAGGTGAGGTTCCCGCAGATGCCCTCACTCCATGGTTCTGGAAGCCATTCTGGTCCCTGCCTGTCACCGTAATTCTTGGAATGGCCATTCCCGGCATTATCGCAGGTCTGATCGGTTACTTCGGATTTCGTAGTCGGGTGCGAGGTGTATATTTTGCCATTCTCACCCAGGCAATTACCGTAGCGGCGGTCAACTTTTTCTCCATGAACGACATGAAACTGGGGGGAACGAACGGTCTCACTCGTTTCGAATACATCGCCGGATCGTTTCAACTCTCCGATCCCAATGTGAAACTGACCCTCTATCTACTGACACTGGTAGCGCTTTTCGTGTCATACTCGTTTTGTCGATTTATCGTCAATTCTCCCCTGGGACGTATACTGGTAGCCGTACGAGACAATGAACGTGCTCTTCGATTCTACGGATATGCTCCCCACACCTACAAAATGTTTGCCTTTGTCGTTGCAGGAATGATTACCGGATTGGCAGGAATGCTATATACCCCGCAGATGGGTATTTTTACGCCCCATAACATGGAAGCAAGTGCCTCAGTGCTGGTTGTCGTCTGGGTTGCCGTTGGTGGCCGAGGAACGCTCTCCGGGCCAATCATTGGAGCGCTACTTGTAAACATTCTCTACAATTTCCTTACTTCCGATCGAGACATGCTGCTCTTTACCTGGAAAGCAGAGTATTGGCAATTCGTTCTCGGCGCTCTGTTCATCGCTGTCGCTGTATACTTTAACGAAGGTCTGGCGAGTCTGTTGCCCGGAAGGAAAGCGCGTGCCAAGAAACTGAGCACGGATTCGATCGATGAGGTGTCGGGATGACAGACAACTCGCCTACCGAAACCGAACGTAATCCGCTCGCAAGGTACATCGATGAGCATCCAGGTCAAAATCGCTTTTGGGACAAAAAATACATCTTGTTTATCGAAGGCATCACAGTAATATTCGACGGATTCAAAGCACTCGACATCGAGGCGTTCGGCATTGAACACAATGAATTACGAGTCATCATCGGGCCCAACGGCGCTGGTAAAACGCCCTTTTGCGATGTGGTCAGCGGAAAAACGATCCCCGCCACAGGAGAAGTCTTCTTTGACGGGCAGAAGATTTCGGACAAGAGCGAAATGGACATTGCTTTGCGCGGCATCCGGCGAAAATTTCAAACCCCGACCGTATTTGACAGTCTGACGACATTGGAAAACATGCAGCTTGCCCTTCCGAAAAACCAGGGCATGTGGGCTAATCTCTTGGGGACACTGAAACCGCAAGATCGCGATCAGATTCGTTCCATTTTTGAACGCGTGGGTTTGGGAGCGGAACTGGAAACGCCCGCGAGTCAGCTGAGTCACGGGCAACGCCAATGGCTTTCGATCAGTACGCTTATACTATCGGATCCAAAGTTGTTGCTCATTGATGAACCGGCTGCCGGATTATCAGACAGCGAGACGATGCTCACAGCAGAATTGCTTTTGGAACTGAAGGAGGATCATACGATCGTGGTGATTGAACATGATATGGATTTTGTCCGAAATCTCGATTCCTACATTTCTGTATTTAATGAGGGTTTGGTCATGGCCGAAGGAACCCTGGACGAAATTCAGTCCAATGTTGAAGTTATTGACGCGTACTTGGGACGGTAGGAATAATCACGATGCTTACAGTTCGTAACTTGTCTTTCGCATACGGCGAGATCCAGACGCTTAATGGAGTAAATATATCCATCGATCGCGGAGAAATGGTTAGCGTTATCGGGCGCAATGGAGTGGGTAAAACCACACTGGTTCGGAATATTTTGGGACTGGAGAATGCCGCATCAGGTACCGTATCGCTTAATGGCGAAGATATTTCTTCCCGCCCCGCCCACTATCGTGCAATTAAGGGCATGGGGTATGTCCCGCAGGGCAGGATGATCTTTCCAAAGCTCAGCGTAGAGGAAAACCTGGGTATCGCGCTGGCCGCGTCAGACAAGAAAAAACAAGGAATTCCTGAGCGCATCTACGAATATTTCCCGGTCCTCAAGGAAATGTCCGGGCGTATGGGAGGCGATTTATCCGGTGGTCAGCAACAACAATTGGCCATAGGGCGTGCACTTGCAACGCAACCAAAGCTTCTTGTGTTGGATGAGCCGACCGAAGGTATTCAGCCTAATATCATTACTCAGATTGGGGAAGTCCTTCATCGGCTTATTGAGGAAGAGGGAGTAACTGTACTCATCATTGAGCAATATTTAGATTTCGTTCGCAAGTACTGTCATCGCTTTTATGTAATGAACCGTGGCCAGGCCGTGGCGGAAGGTACCACCGAGAATCTGAGCGAAGAAATCGTGAAGGAATTCCTGAGTGTCTGACGTAATGACGATAGTGCCACCAGAGAACGACACAGCCACCGACGAATCTCCAAGGCCTCAATGGAGTCATATCAAAGTGGCTGTTTTTAGAGGTAGTTCCGGCGTGGTGAGCTGTAGAAACGTGCAGCCACTCAAAATTCTAAACCCGCGTAACCTGTCAGACTGTAGTCAGGCATATCTCTCCAGTTACGGTGGCGGGTTTGTTACCGGTGACGATATTCGTCTGAAAATCGAGTGTGAATCTGGTTCGAAATTCTTTCTCGGAACGCAGTCGGATACGAAGATATATAAATCGGTTGGCGGACGAATCGCTCGTCAGCACATATGCGGTCATCTATCCGACAATGCGACAGCTGTGATTCTCCCGGACGCACTCATTCCCTTCGCAGACAGTCGTTTCGCGCAGACCCAGGAGTGGCATCTTACATCGTCATCGAACCTTTTGCTGGTCGACTGGATTCACTCAGGAAGATTGGGGTACGGCGAGTGCTTTGATTTCGATTTTCTAAGATCCGAAATTAGTATCTCCGTTGATGGAAAAAAGCGAGTCGCTGATCGCATGCAACTTGAGCCCGCGAAGGATCATCTTCGTGCAATCGGCGGATTTGGGGCTTACAGAAGTATTCTCAACGTTTATATCGTTGGGGAAGCATTGCGGAATGCGCTGCGGGACTCAATGCTCTTTCGGTCACAACTGGATGAGAAATCCGGTACCTGGGTAATAGCAAATCCTGTGCGTGAGGATACACTCATCGTACGAGTAATGAGCAAAAAAAAGGAAACTATCTCCGATTACGTCAAGGGTATTTCGAGTGCTTTAGCAGGGAACGACATCTTAGGGTTTGACCCATACAAAAGAAAATATTGAATCACGATTGAGGAGAAATAAACATGCGGTTATCCCCAAAAGAAATTGAGAAGATTGTATTGCACAATGCCGGTTTTATCGCTCAAAAACGGCTGTGGCGCGGATTACGGTTGAACTATCCCGAATCCATGGCTCTTCTCGCGACCCAGATTCTCGAATTTATTCGGGATGGTCAAGATGTCGCAGCGCTCATGGACACAGGCAAGAAAATCCTTGGGTTCGAAGATGTTCTTCCTGGAGTCGCTGAGTTGTTGCAGGAAGTTCAGGTCGAAGGCACCTTTCCCGACGGTACAAAACTGGTTACCGTCCATGTACCCATTTGTTTGGAACGCGGAGATCGCGCATTGGCTTTATACGGATCGGGTCTGGACGTTGAGCAACAGGGCGCGCCCCTGGCGGATTCAACGGTCTCAGAAAGCGATTCTCCTGGCAGCTATGAATTGTTAGACGATGCCGTCGTCCTGAATGCCAACAGAGAAACCGTCGAAGTTGAGGTGACCAATACAGGAGATCGCCCTATCCAAGTCGGTTCACACTATCCCTTCTTCGAGACAAACCTGCGACTGAATTTTAATCGGGAGCAGGCGTACGGATTTCGTCTGGATATCCCCTCCGGTACAGCTGTCCGATTTGAGCCCGGCGAATCGAAAACCGTAGGTCTCGTGAAAATAGCAGGAGAACGAGTCATTTACGGCGGTAACGGTTTCATTTCAGGCGAAGCATCTTCTGATAGGGTTGCCGAAGCACTGGAAAATGTTGAAAGCGCGTTGAAACAGTAACAATTTTGGCACGATTAACCCAACTCGGGAGATTTTTAATATGAGCTACGAAATGGATCGAAGAGCCTACGCGGACATCTATGGCCCTACCACCGGAGACCGGGTTCGCCTGGGCGATACCGAGTTATTGATACGAGTCGAGGAAGACCGGACTACGTATGGTGAAGAATGCAAATTCGGTGGTGGTAAAACCCTTCGCGACGGCATGGGACAGTCGGCGGGACTCTCACAAGCAGATGCACTGGATCTCCTCATAACCAACGCGTTAATCGTGGACTATACGGGCATCATAAAGGCTGATATCGGCATAAAAGATGGTCGTATCGTCGGTATCGGGAAAGCCGGGAATCCCCACATCATGCCTGATGTAGACGCCACTATGAGGGTTGGTGTGACTACCGAAGTCATTGCTGGCGAGAGACTCATCCTTACAGCGGGTGGTATCGATGCGCATATCCACTTCATTTGCCCTCAGCAAATTGACGAAGCGCTTGCGTCGGGAATAACCACGATGATTGGTGGGGGCACGGGTCCCGCAACGGGCACTAATGCCACGACCTGTACACCCGGCGCAAATCACATAGAAATGATGCTCGCCGCCACAGATTCGTATCCGTTGAATTTTGGCTTTCTGGGTAAAGGAAACTCCTCATTGCCCCAAGGCCTGGTCGAACAAGTCGAGGGCGGTGCACTGGGGCTCAAGTTACATGAAGATTGGGGAACGACACCAGCATCAATCCGAAGCTGTCTTTCCGTAGCTGAGGATTACGATATTCAGGTAGCCATCCATACCGATACCCTGAACGAATCGGGATTTGTCGAGCAGACCATCGCCGCGTTCGAAGGGCGTACCATTCATACCTACCACACCGAAGGAGCCGGAGGTGGGCATGCACCGGACATCATGCGCGTCTGCGGCGAACTGAATGTGCTCCCATCGTCGACAAATCCGACACGCCCATTTACTGTGAACACTCTCGACGAACACTTGGACATGTTGATGGTGTGCCACCACCTCGACAAGAACATTCCCGAAGATGTCGCCTTCGCTGAAAGTCGAATTCGGGGTGAAACGATCGCCGCTGAGGATATTCTTCACGATCTCGGAGCCATCTCAATCATTGCCTCCGATTCACAAGCCATGGGGCGTGTAGGGGAGGTCATTTGCCGAACGTGGCAAACCGCGCACAAAATGAAAGTGCAACGGGGCCCCTTGCCCGAGGATACAGGTACCGACAGTGACAACCTGCGAGTGAAACGCTATATTGCGAAATACACGATCAATCCAGCAGTCGCTCACGGTATCTCAGATCACGTCGGCTCTGTAGAGGTCGGTAAGCTCGCCGACCTAGTACTGTGGAAAACAGGCTTCTTCGGCTCAAAACCGGAAATGATTCTCAAAGGCGGTATCATCGTTCAATCGCAAATGGGCGATCCGAACGCGTCCATTCCAACCCCACAGCCCTTCTTTTCAAGGCCCATGTTTGGCGCTCGCGGCATTGCGGTCGGCCTCAATTCACTGGCCTTTGTTTCAAAAGCTTCACTTGATCATGTGAACGCGAATTACGGCCTTGCCAAGTCCGTGGAGGCCGTTCGTGCATGCCGCGGGATAACAAAGAAGGACATGCGCCTCAACGATGCGCTTCCTGAAATGAAAATTGATCCCGAAACCTATCAGGTACATGCCGACGGGGAGCTCTTAACTTGCGAACCCGCAACAACGCTGCCATTGGCGCGACTGTTCAATCTCTTTTAGGTCGCCCGATGCAAGAACTCGCGTTAGAAGCCTACACACTCATGCACCTTGCGGACACCGCGTTCCCGACCGGGGGATTCGCATTCTCGCAAGGTCTCGAATCTATGGCCAAGTCAGGGCATTTGAAATCCGAGAAGGATTTATATGAATACTTGCTATCCCAGCTTAAAACAGTTTGTGAATTCGAGCTCCCGTTCATCAACTCGTCATACGCTTTATACGATGACTTCGACAATAATACGTTGCTCAGCATGACTAATGAATGGGAAGCATTCAACACCGTCGAATCCATTCGCAAAGCCAGTGAACTCCTGGGAGAGAATTGGTTTTCATTGATTAAGAGTGCCTATAAACCAAACGATATCGAAGAACTTGAGCAACAGTTTCGATCCCGTTCATTACCCAAGTATTTTCAGATAGTCCTGCCTCTTCTGTTACGTCGCATCGGGTTCGAACGCACAGCCATACAACGCCTCGTGCTCTATATGGCCCTACGTGACCAGTTCAGTGCAGGCATTCGATTGGGTCTCATCGGACCGCTCCGAGCACAGGCTCTCCATGTAGCAATAGCACCAAAATGCGAGGCCCTTCGGCTTCGATTCGCAGACACACCCTATGACCGTGCCGTGCGCTCTCAACCCATGATTGAAATGGCCCAGACCGGTCACCAATATATGTACTCAAAAATCTTCCAGAACTAAACACTCACATAAATTCATCGAGGAGAACAATCCATGTGCAATCAACACTCTCACGAACACGGACACACGCACGAAAAACTTTTAGGGCCAGGCGAATATCGTTTACGGAGTCTCGCCAACGAAACGCGCGACTATTCACAACGTCCGTTTACAGTAGGCATCGGCGGACCTGTTGGCTCAGGGAAAACAGCACTCGTCCTTCGGCTATGCGAGGCACTTCGGGACACCTACGAGATCGGCGTAGTGACAAACGATATATTCACCCAAGAAGATGCTCAATTCCTTACCCGACACAACGCTCTCGAAGCCGAACGAATTGAAGCCGTCGAAACTGGAGGGTGTCCACATGCGGCGATACGCGAAGACATCTCGCTCAACCTCCGTGCGCTCGAAAGTCTCACGAAAAAATCAGACGGCAAGATTGAATTACTCTTCGTAGAAAGTGGCGGAGATAATCTAGCGGCAAATTTCAGTCGCGAACTCGCCGACTATATAATCTATATCATCGATGTCTCCGGCGGAGACAAAATCCCACGCAAAGGCGGACCCGGCATTACACAATCCGATCTCTTTATCATCAACAAGAAAGACCTCGCCGAAGCCGTCGGTGCCGACCTGGGCGTCATGGACAGAGACACACGAAAAATGCGTGGTGACGGCCCCTTCCTCTTCAGCAACGTAAAAGATAGCGAGGGAGTTTCGGAGATCATAAAACACATCGAATTAGCGTTACAGGTATGCGGTCATCAACAGACCAGCGCCTGATGGTTGACAATAGGTGAATTGTCATATTTCGTCAGGATTAAAAAAGACTTAACACCAATAGTCGTAGGGTCAAAAAACTCAGCCTAACTCTTTGTACCCTGTAAGTAAAGAGTATATACGTAATTGAGCAGGAAATCTCG
>DTSJ01000141.1 GCA_012965445.1 Candidatus Hydrogenedentota bacterium | reverse complement strand
AGGGATCGCCTTCATTTCGCAACCGGGTGTGGCGACGATGCCGGAGATCACATGGCCAATCCCCATGTGTCCGTGAACGTAGACGGAAACGACTGTGACGACTGCCGCGAGGGGAACGCCCCAGAACGAGTCGTACATGGCGATATCAATACCGACAGCCGCGAAGCCGACTGCCGCTGCGATGAGTGACGGCCACTTTCCCCATTTCATGCCGAAGGCGAGATTGACAGTCCAGGACAGCAGTGCGAAAGCGAGCCCGACGGGTATCCAGTAGGACAAATTTGAGGGAGCGTTCGGCGCGGTAATGATACCTGGGTTGGTGAAGAGTATGTAGACGAACCAGAGCTGCGCCGCGCCGGTCATAAACCTGGCGGTTCGCCCAATGATGCGGGGAGGCGTAACCGCGCATTCGGTTGGTGAATCTATTGTAGTCGTCATTGGTAACTCCGCACGGAAACATATCTTTTTGTTGACCTTACTTTACACCTTACATTGGAGTTTAAGGTCACGCGGAAAATTTGCAGATGGCATAATTCATGTAAATAGTAGTCACCTATAGACTTAAAGCCGATCAAGGTCTTCTGAAAACGTCTTTGGGCAATCCCGGTTCGGGGTCTTTCGAAGCAGCCGAGAGTTTCTTGACCTTGGGTGCAGATGGCTGGATACTATAACGCTGGTCTTTGAACTCAATACTAAGGGAAAACAATCGTGAAAAATAACATCGGACTTTTTCTTGCAAAACGCGCCCACATCAGCCCGAACGTCGAAGCGTATGTCGACGCGGATACGCGGGAACGATATACGTTTGCTGAACTGAACCTGCGCTGCAATCAGTGTGCGCATGCGCTGACAGAGGTGGGCGTGAAGGTTGGCGACAGGGTCGCGCTGCTTATGATGAACGGGAACGAGTTTGTGGAAGCGTACTTTGCGATTGCGAAGATTGGCGCTGTAGTCGTTCCGTTGAACTGGCGACTTGTGGCGGACGAGCTTACGTTTATTTTGAAGGACAGCGGCTCAACCACGCTTATCTACGGTGGACAGTTTGCGAATGTGGTGAAGACGCTTCACGACGGAGGCGCGGAATCTACCCACATTACGACTTGGATACACGTAGGCGACAGCGACACACGTGACGACTTTGGGCAGGACTATAAGGCTCTGCTTGACGCCGCCCCGACGGATGAACCGACCATCGGCGCTGAAGGCCACGACTTGCTGTATATCATGTACACGTCTGGAACGACGGGGTTGCCGAAGGGTGCGGTGCATACGCACGAGACGGCGACATGGGCGTGTATCACGCTTGGAACTACGACCGATCAGTACTACAAGGATCGTTATCTTCTGGCACTGCCTCTGTATCACGTCGGCGCACTGGCGCCATTGACATCTGCGGTGCATCAGGGCGTGACGTGCGTGGTGATGCCCGCATTTGATCCTACGCAGGTCTGGGAGCTGATTCAGGAGGAGAGAATCACTTCGATGCTTGCAGTGCCGGCCATGCTGAATTTTATGATGCAGGTACCTGCGAAGGATGAGTGCGATTTTTCGACGCTGCGCTGGATTATGAGCGGCGCTGCGCCTGTTCCGGTGACGTTTATCGAAGCCTATGACAAGATGGGGATTGAGATTCATCAGGTCTACGGGCTTACTGAAACTTGCGGACCTGCCTGCCTCACACTGGCGGATGACGCCATAGAAAAGGCTGGATCGACGGGAAAGGCGTTCTTTCACACGGATGTGCGCGTGGTGGATTCCGAGGACAACGATGTCGCTCCGGACGAACCGGGTGAAGTTATCGTGGCTGGAAAGCACATCATGAAGGAATACTGGAACCGCCCAGAGGCCACTGCTGAGACAATTCGGGACGGGTGGCTGTATACTGGCGATGTCGCGGTTGTTGATAAGGACGGGTTCATTTATATTCAGGATCGCACGAAGGACATGATTATCTCCGGCGGGGAAAACGTATATCCGGCGGAAATCGAGAACGTGATTCTCCAGCATCCGGAAGTCGCTGAAGTCGCGGTTATTGGACTTCCGAGCGATAAATGGGGGGAGTCTCCGCTGGCAGTCGTCGTGCGCAAAAGCGAATCACTTGCGAAAGAAGAGATCATCGGTCACTGCAAAGGGAAACTTGCGCCGTTCAAACTGCCGAAGGAGGTTGAGTTCGTCGATGAGATACCCAGAAACCCAACTGGGAAAATCCTCAAACGGATACTGCGCGAGGAGTTCCCTGGGCCAGCGGCGGATTAGCCATTGGAACGACGGCAGTCCCGGGATCTAAGGTTTTGCTTTCGGCGTTCCGGAATTCAGATTCAATTCAATTCGTTCGGCATCGATTTCCGCACAGGCGTACATGAAGTGTGGAAATTGGTGCTTTAATGCTTCCTGCACATGCGTGAGTGCGAGTTCCTTCTGATCGACGATTTCATAGTACTTTGCGAGATAGTAATATGCATTGAATAAATTCGCGGTGATTTCCTGAGGGTTCGATATGCCGTCGGTCGCTTCTTTCAGCACAGCCTCTGCATTTCCTCGATCAAGATATACTTCGAGCAATGCCGGAAAGGGTTTCCGTACGCGGCGTGAATATTCGAGTACCGACTCACGCGCTTTTTCGATGCCATCGACTTCCGCGATACACAGGAGCCGCCAGAGGCCGTTCTCGATGTCCAGCGGACCGACGCGGTGATATCCTGAGAATTGTTTTTGTGCTGCGCGAAAAGCGCCAGCATAGTATTGCGCGAGTCCG
This sequence comes from Candidatus Hydrogenedentota bacterium, assembly GCA_012965445.1. Next base: position 11,299 of record DTSJ01000141.1, on the reverse strand, counting down.
CGCTCCCAACAGGAATCCTCGTCGTGCGGCCAGCCGAACCGGACAGCGGCGTTGTAATCCTGGACGGACTCCTCGAAGCGGTTCAGACGGAACAATACTTCGGCGCGGTTGTGGTGGTATCGGGAAGGCTCGTCTTTGATCACGCCGTTCAGCTGCTCAAGTGCCTGCTCAAGCTGTTGCCGGGAGGCCTCATTTTGTGCAGATGTGCTTGAGCAGATAAGTGCAATGGAAGCGAGAATGAACGCAGTAGAATATGATTTCATAGTCATTTAGGGCGCGATCCGCAGGTCGAGGCATTTCAATTTGCGCTCGCTTCGAATATAGACCAGACCGTGAGAAAGAACAGGCGGGGTCCGCACCTGATAGCGCATCACTTTTGCGCGTGACTTCTCCGTGTATCCTTCGGGAGTCACCTTGATCAGCGCGAACTCTCCTCGTTCACCGACTGCGATCAGATATCCGGCCGCCATGACGTAGGACGCTCGGCTGATGCCCCTGTCCGCGGTCCACACGACTTTCCCGGTGAGGAATTCGATACACCGGAGTTTTGAACCCTGCTCGTGTCGACCCGTTACGCCGTAGAGGTAGCCTTCGTGATAGACGCTGGTTGCCCAGTGGCTTTGCATCGCGGTCGGGCTTCGCCACACCTCCTGGAGTCCGTCCGGCGTGAGTTTCAGCGCGACTGCTCCGATTTGATATGAGCCAGAGAGAAACACGATGTCGTCCAAGAGGACGGGTGTGGCGGCGATTGCTGATGCGGCGGCTGGAGATCGAAAAGGGTAGCGGTATTGCACTTTGCCTGTTTTCGTTTCGACCGCGAGAAAGCCATCTGCGGTGTGAAATAGTGCCAATCGTTCGCCATGGACGGTTGCGATGATTGGTGTTGAGTAGCTTGCCTCGTCGTCGCTTGTTTTCCAGACTGTTTCGCCGGAGATTTTGTCGAAAGCCACGATACCTGCGCCGGGACCACCAACATTGAGGAGAAGGAGATTGTCGTCGATGACGGGAGCTGATCCTGCCCCGAAGAATCCTTTGTGGACCCGATATTCCTTGTTCACCTGCCGCTGCCACAGGACGCTGCCGGTCTGGAAATCGACGCACGTGAGCATTCCTTGGGCGCCGTAGGTGTAAACGTGTTCGCCGTCGATTGTGGGGGAGGATCTTGGCCCGTTGTTGCTTCCATAGTCGTCGACGTACGTTGTTGGATATCGTTGCGTCCAGAAAACCTGCGATGCGTCCTCGGCATTGACGCATTCGATAACTTCGTGGTCGTCAATGCGATGGAAGAAGATCAATTTGCCTTTGGAGATGACTGGCGCTCCGTAGCCTTCGCCGATGTGGCGTTCCCACAGAACGGGGGGGCCGTCCTCCGACCATTCGGTCAGAAATCCCGTTTCGCTTGAAGTGCCGTCTCGGCGTGGTCCCAGAAACCTGGGCCAGTCTTCGCCGCCTTGTGAACTGTCAGCGGTAGCTACTACGATTTCGTCGGTACCTGAATTGTCTACGCTCGATTGCTGAGATGAGGACGCGAAACTTGTCCCAGCGAGGATGGCTGCAATACCCAGTCTGATACGACGGCTCTTCATCAGGATCGCGTTTCTTTCTTGTAGTGTTGCGGAGAACTTGGCGATTAACTGTATTTTTCGCGGAGTCGGCGCGCGGCATCGACTTCGTTTTTGAGTTTTTGATAGACCTCATCGATGTCTACTACGGCCGCGGAACCCGGGGCGAAGCCGCAATCGGGGTTAAGGGTGATGCGTTCGGGCGGGAGGTACTTTAATGCCATCTCGACGCGCTCGACGATCGTTTCGGGGCTGTCCACCTGACCGGGCTGACAGCTTACGCATCCGAGGCCGACTTCGATGCTCTCGGGTAGGCGTTTGAACACCGACATGTCTCCTGCGCCCGGCACGGTAAATTCCATTGTGACGTGATCCACATTCAGATTGGCGAGCTGGCTCAGGATTGGATCGTATCCGCCGGCATGCTGTTCATCGCCGCGTGCACGTGCGCCTGCGCGTCTGCAAAGATGGACAGCGCTCTTTGCGCCGTGGATGGCATCGGCTACGTCGTTGTCCATATCGACAGCGAAGTCCGAGGCCTTCTCTGGGTCGTCGTATTGGGATCTGACATCGTCGTCCACGAAGAGGCAGAGGTGCGGGTCATCGATTTGAATTATGGAAACACCTTCCTCGCACAGGAACTCGACTTCACGGCGGAGGATAGGGACGCAGTCGGCTACGAATGCCTCGCGGGTGGGATAGGCGGAGGATGATTTATTCGAGTCCCACATCCGTTCGCCGAGCAGGGCAGGGGCTGGAACGGTGGCCTTGATTTTTTTGTCGGTGAACTGTTTGAGGAAAGCGACTTCTTTGGCGATGAAGCCGGGCTGCTTTGGGGAGAGCTTGTCTACGACGATGGTCCAGGGGCGTCCGTCGGCGGGATTCAGGCTGAGTTCGAATCCGTGGGCGAGTTCCGCGATAACGCCAATGTATGATTTTCGCCACCATTCGCCGTCTGTGATCACGTCGAGGCCGGCTGATTCCTGTAGCGCGACGATGGAGCGGATGGCTGACCCCATGAGGCGTTCGTATTCTTCTCGGGAGTAGTCTGAGTCGTCGGAGATGAGATCCAGGACGTATGCGGGCCGGGGCATGGAGCCAATGACTGAGGTGGTAAACAGTTGATCTGAACTCATTTAGCTACTTTCCCAGATGTTTCGTGCGCCAATGTTTCCGGGCGTAATCGAGATCTTCCTGCGTGTCGATTTCGATGTAACCGCCGGGCGTTTCTGCAGGGGACATGTGCGCTCCCGCTTCCAGCATATCCTGAAACAAGTGTATCAAGTAGGCTTTCTCGAAACAATCGGCTTCACGAAAAGGGCCGTCGCCCGACGCTTCCATGCATCGATGATAGGCCTCTTTTAGTTGGACGGCTCCCTGCGCGGAGAACTTGACCATTCCGGTAAATTCGCCATGTGCGTGTTGCTCTTCTATGCTGCGGTGAATCCGCGTGATGAGTCCGTCGGTCACGGTGACTTTTTCTGCGTCATCGGAGGGATGCTGGTTTCGGTTTGAATAGCGCGGCAGCCAGTCGGTATCTATGCTGAGGGCGATGTCGGTATTTGCGGCGAGAACGCTTTCGACTGCTTGAGGCGTGATGAGCGTGTCTGAATAGCAGGAAATGAACGGCGCATCCATCAGATCTTCGGCGTAAAACAGCGATGCGAGAATGTTGTTGTACTCCCAGTTTACGTTGTGCCGAAAGTCGAAGTCTGGAAAGGTCTCCCGGACTTTTTCGATGCGATATCCTCCGATGAAACAGATATTTTCGATGCCATTCTCGCGGAACGCTTCTACGGTCCAGTCGATGATTCTACGGTCTTCGACTTCGGCGAAGCATTTGGGGGAGTCGGCGGTGGTTGGCATGAGACGTGCACCCCGACCTGCGCCAATAATAATTACCTGCATAAATTCATTTCAACCTTAAAGTTGTTCATGTTGTTGATTTGCCGCGTGCGTTCCAGAGCAGAGCCACGAAGAACGCGGACATAAATGCCCAACCCGCCCATATATAGATGGCGACTTCCCAGCCGCCGTGTTCGGGGTTTCGATAGTGTCCCGTTACGATGTCGCCCGTAGCTGCGCCCATGTATCCGATAAAATTGACGAATCCGGCGGCGGCGGCGGCGGTGCCCCTGCGTGCGAGATCTGAGGGGGCTGTGCCAACGAGCAGGACTTGGGGCCCGTAGATGCAAAACCCGATGAGGCCGAGCAGGATGATGGTCGCGGGAACGTTTACCCGGGAGAGGTATTCGTAGAGCAAAGTCAGCACGCCGAGGGTGACCAGGAGGATACAGGCTACTGGCGCGCGGCGGCTGCCGAAGAAGCGATCAGTGGCCCAGCCTGAAACGAAAGAACCTGCGACGGCGCCGAGGGGCAGGACGATGAATTTCAGGGACGCTTTGCCGACACCTGTTCCCTGAACTTCGATGAGGTGCGTGATACCCCAGTCTATGAACCCGTAGCGGCTGGCATTTAGGAGTCCGAGGGAAATACCGAGCAGCCAGAGGAGCGGGTTGGACAGGGTAAGGAACAGGTTTTCTTTGATGGATGACTTTATCTTCGGAGGCAAATCTGCATCATCTTCGTTCGAATCGGCCTCTGTCGAAGCGTCAGGTGATTCCCGCAAGAACAGAAGCATAACGATTGCCGCGCTGACGAGCATGGCGGAGGGTACGTAGAAAGCAGCGCGCCAGCCGAGCCATTCGGCGGACTGTCCGGCTACGAAGAAGGTCATTCCGAGGGTAATTTGATATCCGGTGCCGATGATTCCGATCGCCTTGCCCCGCAACGAGACGGGAATCCAGTTGCTTGTGACGCGCATGCACGGTGTCCATCCCAGGGCCTGGCAATATCCGTTGCAGGCCCAGATGAAGAGCAGGAAGTAGAAACCCGTGCTGAATCCGAACAGAATATTTAGAGTCGCAGAACCGAGCATTCCGACGGCGAGGAGTTTGCGTGGGGAAATTCTTTCGGCGAGTTGACCGTTTACGAGTTGTCCGAAGCCGTAGGCGAGTTTGAGTGAGGCAAGAATGAGGCCTATCTGCTCGCCGCTGAGGCCGAGGCCGCCTTCCTCAACGGATGTCCCCATTCCGGGAACGGCTACTGAAATATTTGTTCGGCAGAAGTAGAATGCGCCATAGGTGAGCCACACCAGCCAGATGACCTGCTGCTGATCGCCCTGGAACGAGGGCGCGGTCTGGACTGTTTCTTCGCTTTGCTTTGACACTGCCTAGATTCCAGTTAGTAGACCTGAAAAGTACAATCCGACAATAGCCCGATGACGGTTGAAGATGAATCTTACTGATTTGGGTGGATGCGATCCAGCGATTCGACTAGCGGCTCGTGTTTTAGTCGTTGAATTTCTCATGATTAGATGCTATTTTCACGGTAAGCCGTGCCCAGTTTAATTCGCACGTTGTGGCGGTCGGAAAACTAACACCGGGATTGGAAAACCTATTATGAACGAACAGACGGTTTCAGTTACGACTGCCGACGGGGAAATGACGACCTACACTTTCCGGCCTGACGATGGGGGGCCATTCCCAGCGGTAATTCTCTATATGGATGCGCCGGGCATTCGCGAGGAACTGTTCGACTTCTGTCGGCAAATCGCCGATCAGGGACACTTCGTTCTACTGCCGGATATGTATTACCGCCTGGGCGAGCTACGATTCGATCTGAAACAGATGGCCGATCCCGATTCGCCGGTTCGAAAAGAGATGTTTGACGCGATGGGGAGTCTCAACATTCAGTTGGTTATTGATGACACCAAAGGGATGCTGGACTACCTATCGACCGAACCGAATGCGAAGGACGGGCCGACGGGCTGCCTGGGCTATTGCATGAGCGGACAATACGTTGTTTCCGTTGCCGGAACCTACCCGGACCACTTCGCTGCTGCGGCATCTTTGTATGGCGTTGGAATCGTGACGGATGCGGATGATTCGCCGCATCTTTTAGCCGGGAACATCAAGGCTGAACTGTATCTGGGATTTGCGGATACGGACCCTTACGTGCCGGACAATGTGGTCCCCGATCTCAAATCAGCACTCGACGAACATGGCGTGTCCTATAAACTCGACGTTTGGCCGGGGACGGAGCATGGATTTTGCTTTCCGGGCCGAGGCACGATGTACAACGAAGCGGCTGCTGAGAAGGTTTGGGACCTTGTGTTTGACCTGTACGCGCGGAAGCTGAGCTAAAGATAGGAATTCGAAGTTGGGTTGGTTTCTGCGTTGCGCAGGACTCAGCTGCCGCTGGTGGGGATTTTGTTGAAGGCGGCTTCCTTGTCCACGCGGATTTCCTGCGGCAAACCCAGTACGCGTTCCGCAATGATGTTGCGCATGATCTCGTCGGTGCCGCCAGCGATTCGCAGTCCCGGACTCTGCATGTATCCGTTCTGAAACATGATGCTGTCGCCGACGATGTCTGAATCAGTTATGATCCCGGCCATGTCCTGCAAGTCCATTCCCAGCGCACTGATTTGCTGAAATTTGCTGGCGTTGATGAGCTTGGCGATGGAGGCTTCGGGGCCGGGAGATCGTCCTTTCGACAGGGCGGTCAGGGTACGCGACTGGATGTTCTTTATTCCCTGGGCCTGGACGTACAAATCGGCCAACTGCTGACGAATGGAGCTGTTCTTGATTGCTGGTTCGCCATCGATTTCGAGCTCCCGCGCGAGGTCGAAAAATTCGTCCGCATCGGGTCTATAGGCGCGGCCTGTTGAGAAGCGCTCATTCATCAGTGTTGTCAGTGCCACGCTCCAGCCGTCCCCGATTTCGCCGAGGCGGTTTGAATCCGGTATGTGTACATCGGTGAGGAATACTTCGTTGAAGTGGGATGCCCCGGAGATCTGCTTGATGGGTACGACCTCGATACCGGGTGTTCTCATGTCTACCAGGAAATAGGTGAGGCCCATGTGTTTGGGTATGGTGATGTCGTGTCGTGTGACGAGAACAGCCCAGTCCGAATGTTGTGCGGTGGATGTCCAGACTTTCTGGCCGTTCACGACCCATTCGTCGCCTTCTTTCTCGGCGCGCGTTCGAATTCCAGCGAGGTCTGAGCCAGCTGCTGGTTCCGAGAACAACTGACACCAGATTTCCTCCCCACGCAGCATTTTTGGAAGAAACTGCTCCTTAATCGTGTCCGACGCGTAGGTCATAATCGTTGGGCCGATGAAGGAGGCATTGATAAAGAAGTCTTCGGGTGTGGCGTACACCTCTTCTTCCTGGGCGTATATGATTGCTTCGATGGTGCTCGCGCGACCGCCAAATTCTTTTGGCCATTGGATAAATGCGTATCCCGCGTCGGCCTTTTTCGCCTGCCACGCTTTGGCTTTCTCCAGCTCCTCCTCAGGGACGTATTCAGAACGCGCGAGTACGCGTGATTCGCTCAGGGGAGTCGCGTTTTCCGAAAGCCAGTTTTTGACTTCGCTGCGAAACGCTGCCTGCTCAGGAGTATCATTGAAGTCCATGGTTCGGTACCTTTCTATGTGACTACGTGCGCGACTGTTTTCTCCTGTGTGTCAGACTCGATGAAGTACTTTTTACAGCCGCGCCTATCCCGATTGAAAATACAGGGGAATTCTTCCCTTGAAAATAGCATTTGTGAATGCAAATATCAACGAATAAAAGCCGTGGATGTTGACTTGTCTCCCGCTTATCCCGTAATGTCTCCGCACACCTTATAGAGCCTTCATCTGAGTCAGCGATCCATTGGATTCTTCACAAGAACAACATCTCCCACACGATTTTGTCCCCTCTAGAAGGTGGATTTACGCCTTCGCTGTCCTTGCTCTGGTGGCAGGCTACCTGTGCCTGGACATTCGGATGGACAACCGATTCCAGAATATGCTCAATCCGTCGAGCGACGAGGCGCGTCAATACGAAGAATTTCTCGAGACCTTCGGGAATGATGAGTTCATCATCATCGGTATGACTGGAAAACCGATATTGGAGGAGGCTTCGCTGGATGTCATGCTTGAGGCCCTTGAAGCTCTTGAAGGGGTTCCTTTTGTCAGGATGGTCAGCGGCATACCCACGGTGTATCGAGATCGCTTTGGCGCCGAAGATCCTGAGGCTCTTGCCGACGAAATCCTGTCAACGCCTTTCTTCCACGGCCTGTTTATAAACGAAGCCGAAGACACAGCCGGACTGTTACTGGACACAGAGGAACTTGCCAAGCCTGGTGATCGCGAGATTCTGGTTGACGGTATCCAGGAAGCACTTCAGCCGCTGAGGGATTATGGTTTCAGCGTTTATGTCGCTGGCGCTCCGGTGTTCAATGTCGCCCTCAACAGGCTCTCGATGAAGGAATCGTTCCGGATATTTCCGATTGCTGCGACACTTTCGCTCATTGCTCTTTTTGCGGCGCTTCGTTCCTTTCGCGCCATCGCTGCGGTAGTCCTCTGCGGCGTACTTACACTGCTCTACACCTTTAGTCTTGTCGGTCTTGCGGGAAAACCGCTGAACGTCGTCACGTCGATGCTTCCGATTATTCTTTGGGTATTGGCGATTGCCAATTTCATTCATCTTGTTTGCCGCTACCAGTATTATCGGATCGACGTGCGCGATGCACGGGAGGCGCTGAACTTTGCCCTGCGCGATGTCCGGCGAGCCTGTGTAATATCCGCAGTCACGACGGCTTTCGGTTTCGTCTCACTTACTCTTGCCGATATTGGACCCGTAGCGGAACTTGGCTATCTGATGTCCGCGGGACTTCTAATCTCGCTCGCGGTGAATCTGTTGTTGGGTCCGAACCTGCTGCTGCTGCTGAACGTCCCCGCGCCGCGCGGTAAACCTGTGAAACGAGACCATTTGTTTGAAGCCTTGGGTACTGAGGCCCTTCGCCGTCGCGGTACGATATTTGTAGGGTTCGGGATGCTTGCGCTTGCGGGGGTGTACGGTGCCAGTCAAGTACGGACGGAGTCCAACTCGCTCAATTTCATGCCTGAAGATTCGGAAACGGTTGTGAGTTACGAATACATTCTCAATAATTTGACTGGTACTGGCGCGCTTGAGATTGTCATCAGCACACCGGGCGGGTGGCTGAACGATTCGTATTGGGAACCTATACTTGGCTTAAAAGCACGACTTTCCGAGTTGCGTGTTGTGCCGCGCGTCATGTCCCCTTATGACTTTTTGAAGAAAGTGCATCAATGGGACGAAGACCTGGATCCTGAGTACTATCGGATGCCCGATTCGACCGATCATGCTCAGGAGCTTCTGGACATGCTTGAACCCGAAGACAAATCCGAACTTGACCGATTGGTCACAGCAAACGGTGAACTCGTTCGGGTTACCGTCATGGTGAGTTCGATGGAAGATCGAGATTTCCTGCGTGTGACGGAGGTCGCTCACGAAGAAATCACGAAACTGCCTGAACCCCTCAGCGCGTACACGACGGGAATCGGACTTCGGCTTCAGAAAATGCAGGTGCGAATGGTTTCAACGCAGATCAAGACCTTCAGCCTGGCGTTCATCCTGGTGTTCATCTGTATTTTCATGGGGCTGGGTTCATTTCGCGCGATGCTGGTTTCTGTACTGCCCAATCTCGTGCCGATACTCACCGTGTTTATGTCTATGTATCTGATGGACGTTGCGCTCGATGCCGCAACCGTCATGGTCGCCAGTATCGCCCTGGGCATCGCTGTAGACGACTCCGTTCATCTTCTTACGGCTATTCATCAGGAGTTTAAGAATGGAACAGAGGTCGGGGCCGCCATCGTTGGTGGCGTGGTGAAAGTTGGTGCTTCGATTAGCATCACGACAACTGCCGCCGCAATCGGCTTCTTCACCTTGGCAACGTCCTCATTCGTTCCGGTGGCATACTTCGGCCTATTGTCCAGTATCGCGATGATTACTGCGTTGATAGCCGATTTTCTGCTTGTTCCCGCTTTATACTCGATTGGTCGTCTGATCCGGTCTTAGCGGAAAAGCCAACATCTGCGGGAACTTGATTTAATCTGCTGTTTTCCTACACACTCTCTATTTGTGTTTCCAATCGCAGAAGAAAGAACGGGGAATTTATGAAAGTCGAAGCAGTTCGCTTAATGGTCTCTACAACCGTATTTTCGCTTTTCCTGACGCTTGCGGTCCATGCGCAGACGCTTGAAGAACTCGACGCACAGCGTGTAAAGGCCCGCCAGAATTACGACCTCGAAGGCAGTCGGGTGATTTTTGAGAGGTTGAAAACCTTCGTGGAAGAATCCTCCAGCGATGCTGCCAACCTTTCGCTGGCCTATTCCGCACTGGCCGTCGCTGAGCTGCAGCGCATCGTGTTTGAAGAGGAGGCCCCCACCCCTCTGGAGCAGCGGACAATGGGCAAGATCATTGATGCGGCTGCTAATGCAGGACATGTGTCGCTTGAATCGCTCCCCGATACGTCCGAGAAGTACCGGATTCGGGCTGACCTTTACGGAATGATGATTCGCACCAACTATCAAGGCAAAAGATACGAAAAACGTATGACGACAGCGAAAGACATGGCACTGGAGCTCGACCCTGATAATCCAGACGCACAGGTAACGGGAAGTAAGAGACTGCTTTTTGCCAAGAAGCGCCGGGGCGGCGATATCCAGGAGGCGATGTTTCACCTCAATCGAGCGCTTGAACTTGAGGAATCTCACGTAATGGCCCTGGTTCTTCGCGGGTTTGCACATGAAAAGTTGGAAGATTATGCCGCTGCAAAGGCTGACTGGAACCGTGCGCTCGAACTCAATCCGCTTTGTAAACCTGCCGAAGACAACCTCCTGCGTCTGGTTGACGAAGGTCATTAGGCCGGATGTTTCACGATTGAGAATGCATGAGGCAGGAGAGCGTTGTAGGCGGACAAGAGTTGATTGAATCGGAATTGAGTATGAAACTGTTTGGTAAATATCTTGTGTCGCTGTCATTTCTTCTTGGTGTCGGCTTCAATGCAAATGCTTCGGAAACTGATCAGTTTTTGGCAATGGACATCGAGCTCGGTGACTCCACAGAGGCACTGAACCGTTATCTTAATGAGCAGGTGGCGATATTCCTTCAGTAACAAAATGGGCGGCGGCGCTCGATCGAGACTCCGGAGAAACTTGTCCAGAAATACTATAGATATCTTTTCAAGGGTATACACTCCTCACGATTTCGCTCATGGCTCATTCATTCTGAAGAACTGGATCGATACCCTGACGAAACCGTCAGTTATTTCAAGTATATGCGAATGACTGTGCATGGAATGGGGGCATTCCCTTTCTTCTTACCGATCAATGAAATCCTGAGAAAAACTCCGCGGCCACGCGTCGTAACGACGAAATCGCTCCTGAACAATCGGCAGTGCGAACTTTTCGCAATAGTCCCGCCGCAGCACCTTAAAAACATGCCTTTTCCGGGGGCCTAGAAAATGCGAGAGATTATAACTCTCGTCAAAGTCCGGCGTGATGTACGGAGCAATATCGTTCGGTCGATCGAGAATCCACTCACCGCCGACGCGCTTAAAATAGGGATCGTCACCCTCACAAAACGCTCTTGCCATCATTAATCCCTGGAAGTTTGCTTCAATATCCCCATACGAGTGGATCCCGTCGGTCAAGTTTCCCACGAGATACCGCTCCATGAGAAGCCAGTGCGCAATCACCTTTTCCAGTGCCTCCCCCTCACCAAGCCCGCGCGCGCGGCACTTTAGATAATTTTCGAAGCCTCGTCGCCCAAAACCGAAAAAGTGTCCTATTTTATCCACACCAAGATATACATCGCCCACAC
>DTSJ01000140.1 GCA_012965445.1 Candidatus Hydrogenedentota bacterium | reverse complement strand
CTCTCGCGTGTTTTCTTTCGACCACACACCCGCCAGCCCGGATGCGCCATCTTTTTTGGTCACGATATAGAGGGACTGGAAGGTCGCGAAACGTTTGTCTTCTTCGGTAAACCTGGAAAACTGCACTACGATATGGACTTTGTTCTCGGTTACTTGAATAGCGTCTCGGGAATCCCAGACGCTGTGGTCCCAACCGGCTGCTTGAAGACGCTCGAACGAATTGACGGCGGTTTTCTCGAAATCCTCGGCGTTCTCCCAAACCGTTACGTTGCCGCTGGCGAATCGTACGTGCGGGTAGTTTAGTGACGCGGCCCAGGCTTTCGGGTCTTTAGCGTTGAACCCGGACAGGAACTCGTCCATCGCATGCATGGCCATTTTTTCCGCGTCGTCTTCGGCCATCGCAGTTCTTACCCACACCGTGGTCGCAGTCGCTATCGTTCCGGCAATCAAAAAAAAGCATATCGATCGTTTCATGAAAGTCTCCTGTGTAGAGGGTCCAATGGGCTCACGTCGCGCACTCCGAATTGTAGCGTTTAGTTTTCGAGTCGGTCAAGGAGATGCATCTTCAATAAGTTGGGCTGTACCTCGGAAATATTCATCCGCACTGTTGTCGCGGGAATACACCCGCATTTCGAAATACTTCAGTCCACATCTTGGAGATATTTTGAACTAGGCTGAGTTTATTGACCCTACGAGCATTGACTCAATGAGTCTCGAGCAGTTCGTAGCGAATCTTAACACCACCAGATTAGACGCGATCGCATTCCGAGTACCGTTTCCAACCTACTTCTCTCCGCCTATGGACATCAGCTGTGTCAAAGTGCGGATATACATTGATCCGTTGGCAACTGCTGGCGTTGCATAACTGTCGTCGCCTAGCGAGTTGCGTGCTAGTAATTCAAACGTCTTTCCGGCTGCGAGGACAAAGATATCCCCTCGGCGATCGGTGCAGAAGAGACGTCCATCTATAAGAATTGGTGAACCCAGAAATTTTCCGCCCGTGCGTTCCCGCCAAACATATTCACCCGTTTCAGCGTCCACGCAGCTCACGGCACCGTTTTCACTGGTCAAGAAGATTAGGCCGTCTTTGTACACTGCTGTGGGGACCAATGGGATGGATTTTTTAATGCGGTAGGCGACTTCGGCGCTATCATTCTTTTCATCTGGAGGACGTACGGCGACAAGCCGATCTCCTACGGTGCCTAATCCTGAGCTGCCAACGATCAAATCGCCAGCGAGAACGGGTGACATCACCGTCCGGTTTGGAAAAGTGTCTTCCGCGAGCCAGTTGACCTTTCCCGTCTTCACGTCAATTCCGGTCATTCCATTATAGGCTCCGACGATAACGAGTTCCTTTTCGTCATTGGGCAGTTCGCGAATACACGGTGTCGCGTAGCTCGCGATGATCGACTCTCGGTCAACCATCCAGCGCGTTTCACCAGTCGAACGATCCAGGGCAACGGCATAACTATGGCCCGCTTCCGTAACCGGAACTCCTTCCGGAAGGAAGTTTTTCATGAATTCTGGATTCATCTGGTCATTCTGAATGATAACCATATCGTCGACAATGATCGGAGACGGGGATCCACCCCATGCCGATTTGTATTCGCCGAGATCGCGTTGCCACAATTGTTCGCCGTCGTTGTTCAGGGCTGTCACGACAAAGGTCTTGGGAGTTGTCCAGATCGTCACGACACCATCGTTGTCGGCTGCCGGCGTTGACGAAGCATAGTTGTTGAGTCTGTGGATATAGTGGAGCTTAGACTTGAAGCTCTTTACCCATCTTATTTTTCCATCGTCTGAATTGATGCAAACGACACGACGGGCAGCCGTGAACGGGTCGCCACACAAGACAAATATGTTGTTACCGACTACTACGGGTGATCCATGACCTTCACCGGGAAGATCGATACGCCAGTTGTAGTCTTCGTCTGTCCATTTTGTGGGTATGGTAGTCGTGTCGCTGACACCGGCACCATTGGGTCCTCTAAACCTGGGCCAATCCGCAAATGCCGTTATAGAAATGGAAGCCAGTGTTAGGCATAGGACAACTCTATAGTTCATTTTAGATGACCTTTCGACCCCTTAAGGAAAGATTAAGTGAGGGTGTTATTTTTATACTCGACAACTTTTAGTCAATATTGGCAGGCCATTTTCGAATTACGGCCGAACTATAGATTTACCGATAACATAGCTGAATTCCTCTCGAAAATCAATATATGTACTTGGTTCGGGGCGTTTTTGACGTTAGGCTGAGTTTTTTGACCATGCGGGTACACTTCGGTCGTTCTCAACTCGATTTCTTCGAACTTAGGTCTCGACCGAGTTATTGACCATACGACCACGTTTCGGAAGAGTTGGCGTAGTGCTCAGTCCTGGATGGGGTATTCGTGCCGAAAGCAATGTTCGCTCATTTATCCAGCAGCTTCTTGCGCGCCTTGTTAAGTACTAAGTCCATTCATTCCACACTGAAGATCATATTATCCCGCCCAACCACGATCGGACCCGCATAAATGTCGGACATGCCGCGGACAAACATCTTTTCCGCCCCATCCTCGGGCGCGATGGACGGCACCAGATGGGTGAGCACAACCTTTTTTACGTTGGCCTCTTTGGCTATCTCGGCAACCTCCAACGTGGGGGTGTGATGCGACATCATATCTTCCAGCATTGCGCCTTGCCTAGGTCGCGAGCGTTTGAGCATAGGCAATACCCTGTTAAAGGCGCTGGCATTCAAGGCTTCGTGAATGAGCAGGTCACAGTCCTGCGCCGCGGTGATCAGGCTGTCGGACTTTTTCGTATCGCCCGATACGACAATGGACTTTCCTTCGTAATCGAAGCGATAACCGACCGCCGGAACGACGGGCTCGTGGTTTACGTTGAACATGGTGATCTTGAGACCGTCCTCATCAAATATCACTCCAGGCTCGAACTCCTGAACCGCTGCATGCATGGCCTGTTTGGACCAATTGTCGCCGTGATGCTCGAGCCGGTACTTTTCGTCAATGGCGACGGATTCGACCACCTTGTCCACCACATCCTTCGTACCCTTGGGACCCAACACCGACTGCGGGTGTTTGGGATTAGCACCTCCTCGACGGAAAAGCACGCCGCCTAAGTCGCCGTAGTGGTCGAGGTGAAAATGGGTGTACAAGATGTAGTCCACGTTTCGATACCCGTTTTCCGCAAGGCGTGCCACGCTTCCCGGGCCTGTATCGACCATAAACGTCTTCCCGCCAGCGACGATCAGCGTTGACGCATTCGCACGATCTGGATTCGGTATAGGGACGCCTGTGCCCAGTAAAATCGCATGAAGGCCCGTATCTGGAACCGTTGGCGTAGTTCGTCCAGGATTCAAAAGTTGGGCATTGGCCAACGCCGGCGTGAGCACCGCAATCGTAGCCACGAGCGAAAAACGAATCGTTCGAGCAATTGTCATCATTTGATACCTCCAATACGGGTTCTTTCAATAGTTTGGCTAGTCCCAAGAGCAAACACATTCAGCGAATTCTACCATGGACTGCGCTGAACCTTTCGGGGACTATATCACGACTGGTCCCGCCCCTCGAGACGAGTCCATCCCCTACACATTCTATCTCGAACCCGTCTTTAGATATACAAAAGAGAATGAGGTAAGCAAATGCTCCACGCAACAGCAAATTTTGGCTAGTGATGGTCATACCAAATAGGAGAGGTGTATGCCCGCTCCTGAATGGTCCGGGCCAGATCGGTTGGAAAGGGCTTTCCCAATTCGACCTCGTCATACAGGTTCCAGCGTGGTGTAGGGATCTCAAGCACACGAACGTAGTAAAACGCATTGAGATCCGCGTCGAAATCCGGGTCTGTCCAGAGTCCCATCAATTCAACGGCTCCGTTCGCATTGGTATACGTTGCCGTCTTGAGATCCACAGTATTCTCCACGGCGGTGAGTTTTCCCGTCGCCAGATTCTTCTCGCGGCCACCCGACCAGACAGCGTCGTATACCTTCTCCTGGCTCGTGCCGTCTTCTGACCACCCTTTCACAATTTGTATGCGGTCCAGGTGCGCGCTCTCCGGATCCTTG
>DTSJ01000139.1 GCA_012965445.1 Candidatus Hydrogenedentota bacterium | reverse complement strand
AAGGGAGAAAGCTGATCGCATTGACGAAAAAGTCACCTGGGGCAGGGAAGGCGAAAGTAGGCTTCGACTTATCCAGGATCACGCCGTTTACGCGGGCATGGTCGACGCGATGGATCAGGCGGTCGGAAAAGTGATGGATGCACTCGAAGAGCTGAATATTGCCGACAACACCGTCGTAATCTTTACATCCGACAACGGCGGACTCAGCACTTCTGAGGGCCACCCCACGAGCAACCTCCCCCTGCGAGGGGGAAAGGGCTGGCTCTACGAAGGCGGAATCCGCGAACCCTTGATCATTCGCTGGCCCGGCATCGTTACGCCCGGCGCACTCAATCACCAATCCGTCATCAGCACGGACTACTACGCCACAATTGCGGCCATAGCCGGAATCCCTACTCCGAAGCACGACGGCATCGACCTGACCCCTCTCCTCCGCGACAATGCCGCACCGCCGGAACGTCCGCTTTTCTGGCACTATCCCCACTACGGCAATCAAGGCGGAAGTCCCGGATCAGCCATACGCGTCGGCGATTGGAAACTCATCGAATTCTTCGAAGACAACCGGGTTGAACTCTATAATCTGAAGCGGGATCTGGAAGAAAAGCACGACGTAGCCAAGGAGAACCCAAAGGTTAGAGACAATCTTCGGTCACGACTGAGCAGCTGGCGCGATGACGTCGGCGCAAGGTATCCTGCCGCAAAGTGACACTGTACCGCGAAGCATCCACTACAGCGTATTGATATCTCGGCGATGAAAATAAACTCCGCCGAGTCCCCACAGTATGCCGGAAAGTGTTGCGAGTACTGCCATATCTCTCCAAGGCACCGTTCCTTCGTCCAGAATCGGCATCGGTCTGTAGTAAGTCAGTATATTGAGAAACTCGAACTTTTCCGCAGGACCCCAGTATTGCCCTATAAAATTCCACATGAGAAAAGTAAGCAGTATGCCTACTGCCCCCCCGACCGCGCGCCCGCGGCTGTTTGCCCTCGCCGTGAGGAAGCTGGATATCGCACCAACGCACACATACAATGCGAATAGATTCCCGAGGATAATGAAGACTCGCTCAACCGCAACTCGTCCCTCCGCCGGTACAAACAAATTACCGAATCGATTGCCCAGCATCGCAAACGTAGCGATTAAAAACCCGGACATCAGCCACACCAGAGTCTCATGCACATAGATGCTCCAGCGCGACACAGGGAGCGCCAGCAATATGTCAGCCGTACCCGCGTCAATCTCCCCGGCAGGAACCCGCGTACTCGAGGTAATCGCCTGAACGAAGAATACGCTCAGCACAATGGGGTGTACCCATGCCAGCGATTGAAGTGTGGAAGGCCCGATATCTCCCCCCATACGCGATCCCACCATCGAGTTGATAATGTTCTTAAAGAATTCGATTTGCAGAAAGTCGCCCGTAAACTCTTCCTGATATGTCCAGAATACATACGTCACCAACGCTTCAAATAGAAATATAGTGGTGCAGCAAATCGCGCAGACAAGTTCCGTTTCCCGCATGCTTCTGTACAGGAGTCCGCCGTTCATATGCCGCTGCCGCCCGCATGGTAATAGGTATGAAACAATCGATCCAGATCCGGCGGACTGATGATCACATCCGCAAGCGATTGCTGCGAGGACCACCGTAGAAATTCTTTGACATCACCGCAAAGAATGCCTTCCCAACCGTTCTCCGTCCGATGCACATCTTCAACGCACGACGGCGCATGATTGAGCGTCGCCGACTGCGAATCCGAATATTGAACCGTCACGTGCTTTCGCGCGCGATTCGTCAAGTTCTCAAGCGTCTCATGCTCGACCAACTTTCCGTCACGAAGGAACGCGACCGAATCGCACAGATCCTCCACCTCACTCAACGAATGACTTGAGAAAAACACCGTGTTGCCCTGCTCGGCGCGTTCTCGCAAATAACCAAACAGCGTCTTTTTCATCGGCGGGTCCAGCGCCGTCGTCGGCTCATCCATGATCATCACCGACGGCTCGTGCGCCAATGCAAGAATCAGTCCCACCTTCTGACGCATACCGCGCGACATCGCTCTCACCGGGACTGACGGGTCGAGAGCAAGCAAATCAGCGAGTTCAAGTCCTTTGGCAGTGATAGGCCGCTTCCTTACTTTCCCGAAGATATCTAGCGCAGATTTCAACGTCATCCACTTGTACATGCGAAGGTCGCCGGAGATATACCCGACCTTCTCGTGGATTTTGTGCCGATCATCCCAGGTATCCATCCCCAGAACAGTCGCCCGACCCTGCCCCGCGCGAAGAAAACCCAGCAGCACCCGAATGGCCGTCGTCTTGCCCGCACCGTTCGGCCCGAGAAAACCAAAAATATCGCCCTCGTCCAGCACAAGACTCAGATCGTCAACAGCAATATTCGTTCCGTACTGTTTCGTAATACCTTCGATTGAAATGACACTCATTAGGCTCATCCATAACTACAGGTTGAATACGAATGATACCGTTTGCAGTAAGAAGTATTCATCTCCGTAAAAATAAAGCCTTCCGCGACGAATCGTTGCGGAAGGCTTTAGAATGTTCTATTGATTGGTTTAGTCTGTAGCGACTGTCTTGCCCACTGCTTCACACTTCGCGCACGTTCCCGTCGCCGCCATCAGCTGCTCATCCGTCAATCCAAAACGGTTCGAGGCCGATTTCTCATTGTCCCAGGTATAGGACACCCAGCCCTCAAGCAGATCACCGCCGGGTCCAGCCTTGACGTCTACCGAAGCATCCGGATTCTGCACGTTCAATTCAGAATTGTCATACGTCGCTTTCATCGTAACGACCGTGCCTTTCGGCGCAGCGAAAGGCTCAACCAGTATGTAATTAAAGTGCCAGTTGATGTCCCATCGTGGAATTACTACGAGTTCCGTCTCCTCTCCGTCAGGAAGCATTGCCGTAATCGTAACACTCTTGCCGCGCTGACGCAGAACCGGGTTGAACGATATAATGTGCGCATCGTCGGAGAAAGTAATAGTAGCACTTGCCGACGCTTTTTCTTTGCCCGCTGGAATCGTGAAGTCATCATTCGCAAGACGCTCCTGCTGGATGGCTTTCGACGCGCTACCAAACTTCAATGCGAACTTCGTGTCGGTATCGAACTCTTCCCAACCCGCTTCCTTCGTGTAGAAAACACTCACGTTAACCGACGCGCCTTTCTTCAGCAAAAAGCCCGTACCCTCGGGCAAAAATGTAGTCGGATTGCCGCGATGATAAGAACCAAGCGCGTCGCCCGCTATTTCCAGCGTCAAGAAACTATCCGTAGGGCGCACTTCGGTAGCAACAACCCACTTGTCCGAATCAAAATCCGTCTTAATCGAAAAAGTCTTCACTTCCTCAGCCGTGTTCTCGCCAAGCGTATACTCAGGCAGCGCGACGATAGCGTCCGGAGTACCGATTGCCCATTCGCCGATTTCCTTCGAAGGCGTGTACTCGCCCTCGCCCGTGGGATAACCTCCATCGATCCAGGCAATCATCAGATCGCGTTCAATCGTCGTAAGGTTCTTGCTGTTCGCGAAAGACATACCCGGCTTGGCAGGCCAAGGCGGCATCGTACCCGCCGCAATGTGCGTCTTCATGTTTTTGGACCACTTCTTCACCTGCCCATAACTCTGCATCGCCATCGGTGCAGCCCCGCCAGTGCGATGACACTCTGAACATCTGTTTTCCATAATCAGGCCAATACCGCCGGACCATGTCGCCTTCAAATCTGCATCCTGAACCCAGGCAGGCACAAATTGCGCATCGGAGGTTTCTTCATCTGGGAATCCGCCGCCAAGATCAATCGCCCCTTGAACAGGACTCGATGCCCCTTCAATATACTTCGCACCTTGAAGATCAAACGCCTTCGCCGCACGGTTCAGAAGAATCTTCAACGCGCGCGGAAAATCTTCGTCCGTCTTGGTGTCATTGCAAAACTGGCAGCAGCTCTCCCATTCCAATCCGATTACGTCCCACTTCGTATTTCCGCCCGGGCTGATTTCATCGGTCACCGGACACCAGATAGGACTCATCGAATGCACAAAGTTCAACTCCCAGCGCGCACGTTC
>DTSJ01000138.1 GCA_012965445.1 Candidatus Hydrogenedentota bacterium | reverse complement strand
GGGTATGGCGAACGTACACAAAGACTTTCACGGTGCACTCAGCTACGGCATTCGGTTCCTGGCCGAACGTTACGGTGAAGACAAGATGCGCGCGTTCCTCAAAGGACTCGGAGCCACTGTATACAAACCCCTAGCCGA
Organism: Candidatus Hydrogenedentota bacterium; assembly: GCA_012965445.1. The sequence continues at coordinate 3,937 of DTSJ01000138.1, read as the reverse complement.
AGCGATGCGACAACGCGGTCTCCCGGCGATGCAGGACCATCTAGAAGAGGTCTTCCGCGCGGAAGGTGGCGACGTGGAATCGGAAATGGATGGCGACACGCTCGTCTTTCACGTGCATCGCTGTCCCGCCATCCAGCATATGAAGGACAACGACTACGACATCGCGCCACATTTTTGCGAGCACACCCGTATCGTCAATGAGGCCATCTGCGGCGAGGCTGGATACATGTGCAGCGTGGAGTATGACCAGGAAGCGGGGCAATGCGTACAACGATTCTGGAGGGCCGAGTCATGATTGCAAGCACAGAATTCATCTGGGTATACAACGAACTCTTCCGCTTCCTCGAGGAACAAGGTGACGAAACAAACGTCATCGGATTCTGGGAAGGCATCCGCGAAAATTTTCTCGGCAACCTGCGCGACTACATTCGCGAAGACGGCATTCGGGGAATGCACAAATACTGGTCGCACACCCTTGGCGAAGAAGGCGGGCGTCATCACATCACCGCCTACGACGACGAACTGTTCGTACTTGATATGCACGACTGTCCTTCGGCGAAACTCGTCCATCACAGCGGACGTGTCGAACCGTACACGAGTTATTGCGAGCATTGCCGCTGGCTCTATCCCCCGCTTATTCGCGAGTTCGGCTACGAAGTCGACTTTGATATTATCAGTTGCGAAAAAGGTCGGTGCCGCATGACGGTACGCAAACCGGAAGCTGAACAAGGAGAATCCGAATGATCGCCTTCATTATAGCCATGTGTAGTTTCGGGATTGATCCGGCGGAAGGATTTGAAACGGTACTGACGCTCAATCCCAGCAATAGCAATCCACGGAATTCAGAAGGCGATTTCATTCAACTGAAAGACGGACGAATATTATTTGTCTATACCCATTTCAAAGGCGGCGGGGGCGATCACGACAGGGCGCATTTGGCGGGACGTGTTTCGCAGGATGGCGGTCAAACCTGGAGCGATCACGACCGCGTCATTCTGTCCGGTGAAGGCGACATGAACGTAATGTCTGTGTCAATGCTTCGACTCCAGGACGGCAGGATCGCCCTATTTTACTTGCGCAAAAACAGTACCTCAGACTGCATACCGTATTTGCGTTATTCGACAGATGAAGCCGAAACCTGGAGTGATCCAGTCCGATGTATCCCCGACGAAGGGTATTTTGTGGTGAACAATGATCGCATCGTGCAGCTGCCATCGGGGCGTCTTCTTGTCCCTACTTCGCTTCACAGCCTACGCACGGAATTCGTTAATAGGGGTGTAGCCATGTGCTACTTCTCCGACGACAACGGCGAGACTTGGCGACGCTCTACCACAATGCTTGAGGCGCCCCCCGGGAGTCGTAGCGGCTTGCAGGAACCTGGCATCGTAGCTTTAAGTGACGGGCGTTTGATGATGCTGTGCCGTACCGATCAGGGTTATCAGATGCGGTCATACTCCGAAGACAGCGGCGTCACGTGGTCGCCGATCGAGCCGACGAATATCCTCTCCCCCGTTTCCCCCGCCACATTCGAGCGGCTGGACGACACCAATGAACTCCTGATCGTCTGGAATAACCACGATGGCATCACACCGGAACTGAAGAAGAAGCGTACGCCGTTTACAACGGCCCTTTCCAGCGACGATGGCGTGACCTGGGGTCGATTCAAGACGCTGGAGGCTAATCCCAAGGGCTGGTATTGCTATACTGCGATGGAACGGGTCGGGGATCATATCCTGCTCGCCTATTGCGCTGGCGATTCGACGGTCGGTGGATTGAACCGAACGAAAATAATTCGCATTTCTATATCCTGGTTGCGCAGACAATAGAAACATAACAAATAAGGAACCCCACGATGAGAATTACTTCTGTCTTGTTAGCCGCGCTCATGACATTAGTGTACCTGCCTCCCACGGCTGCCGAACCCGCCAAGTTGGTCAAGGAAAAAGACGTCGTTATCTACTCGGACAGCAAGTTTCACAGCGCCTTTCCCTCCGTTGTGCGACGTCCTGATGGAGAGCTTATTGTAGCCTTCCGTCGCGCGCCGGACCGGTCAGTATTCGGTGAGAATGGCACGGGGCATACCAGCCCGAACAGTTACCTCGTCGAGGTACGTTCAAGCGATAACGGCAATACCTGGACAACAGATCCAAGCCTTATTCTTGCCCACCCCTTCGGCGGATCGCAGGATCCGTGCATGATTCAACTTGCCGACGGTACGATACTCTGCGCGAGTTACGGCTGGGCGTTGCCCCGCGGTGAAAAGTGGAAGACCTGGGGCAAGGTGGTCAATGCGGGCGCATTCGTATTCTTTGGTGGGTACATTGTGCGTTCGACCGATAGCGGAACGACATGGTCGGATATCATCCTGCCGCCGACACTCCCCGGAAATGATACGAAAACAGCATTCAATACACCGGTGCCTGCCTACAATCGCGGCAGCATGTATCAGGGCAAAAGCGGGCGCGTTTTCTGGGCGGTCGCTCGTCACATACACGATGAAAAAGGGAACCGACGGACGGAGAATCACTTGATTACTTCGGACGATGGCGGACTCACATGGGACTACCGATCACCCATCGCGCAAGATCCCAAAGTCGTGTTTAACGAGGCCTCGATTTACGAAACGCCCAAGGGTGATATTGTCACGTTTATACGTACCGCAAACTTCGATGATCACACGGTCGTGGCCCGGTCAACCGATGGCGGCGAATCGTTCACCTGGGAAGATGCCGGTTTTCAGGGGCACCCTCATTTTCCCTTGAGGCTTCCCGATGGTCGCGTACTGCTGGTCTACGGGTATCGTCACAAGCCCATGGGTATTCGTGCGCGCATCCTGAACGCAGAATGTACAGACTACAAGGAATCCACCGAGATTATCCTTCGCGACGACGGAGGAAGTAGTGACCTGGGATATCCCTGGGCGACGATGATGGCAGACGGACGGGTACTCGTGTGTTACTACTTCAACAAGGGAAACGGCACCCGCCATATCGCCGGGACTATTTTGAGACTGGAGTAGCGACTCTTGTGCCGAGATGTCGATGCTGAAAAAAAGGATTCGAAACGACACCTAGTGAATTTCCGCCCAGCGTATGGCCGTATGGTTCGTGTTGTCCCCGGCATAGTAAACGAGTAACGCTCCTCCATTCGGCAGCGGGGAAATGTTTGGTAAACCAATAGAGAATGCATACATCTCGGCCCATGCATCTTGCATGGATGATTTCGCCTCCGTTTGCGGCTTACCTGCCGAATCGTAAACAACAATCGCATCATGCTCCTGCCATGTTTTTTCGTCATTCTCGCTACGCCGCACGATGATCTTGGGAGCGCCGCTACGGTCAACAACGGGCATGGCGAGCGAATCGTCATCAAGAGTAAAAGGAGGACCGGGCTGACCACCCATGCCGAGATCCCGCAACGGTGACCACGTATCGCCGTCATCGCGGGAATATCGCGAGTGTATATTCATATAATTTGAGGCCTCGCGATCAAATGTCCAAAAAACATTGAACAACGTCCCGTCCGGGAGAACAGAAGGTCGTTGATCCCAGTAGAAAATCCGATTCTCGGGGTCTTGCGCGACAATGCAGTGCCTGCGCCAGCTATGCCCGCCATCGTCAGAAAACAACATCACGGACGCATGTTTCCAAGGCAAGGGATCGGTGTACGCTTTGTTCAACTCGATCTGGCACGCGAGTGCGCCATTTTTCAGATTCAAGATAGGACCTGTCAGAGGCGTCGGAACGTGGAATGGAGCGGTGTCCAAGATCAGCGGCAGCCCCCACGTCTCGCCGTCGTCCTCGGAATACGAAAGGAAAACACGTGTATCCAGTAGGCCTTCCGTGTCTTCGTTGAAATAGGGTGCATCGTGATCGGAGGCATCGACCCAGTTGATTGCTGCCAAGATTCGCCCGTCCTCAAGCGCGGTTAACGCGGC
>DTSJ01000137.1 GCA_012965445.1 Candidatus Hydrogenedentota bacterium | reverse complement strand
ACCCCTATCCCAATTCGATGGCGAATACGGAAGAAAACTACGACGGAAAACCGAACTGGGTGAAACGGCAGCGCAATACCTGGCACGGGGTGGATGGACTTTACAACCGCGCGATGACGATGGACGAATTTACCTTGCGGTATGCTGAAACGATGCGCACGGTGGACGACAGCGTGGGTCGAATCGTTGCCACGCTCGAAGAAGAGGGGCTTCTTGAATCGACTATGCTTATCTTTACGTCTGACAACGGTTTTCAGTTCGGGGAACACGGATTGATCGACAAGCGCACGATGTACGAGGCGTCTATCAAAATCCCGCTGATTGTTCACTGCCCGGAACTGTTCAAGGGCGGGCAAGTCCGCGAGCAGATGGTATTGAGCGTTGATCTGTTTCCTACGTTGATGGATGTCGCTGGGGTAGCGATTCCTGGCAGCGTTCAGGGGCAGTCCTATTTACCGATACTTGCGGATGGTGACGCAATAGGCCGCGATGCCTTCGTCTACAACTACTTCTGGGAATCATCCTTCCCACAGACCCCTACGGTGATAGGCGTGCGTACGGATCGCTACAAGCTGATGCGTTTCCACGGCGTATATGACCGCGACGAACTGTACGACATCCAAGCCGATCCCCATGAGATGAACAACCTCATCGCAGATTACTACACGCGCGCGGAGGCGGGGAACGTCGACGGGCGGATGCGCAACAAGAATGCAATCCCAAAAGAAGTTCACGACACCTATTGGGATCTTCGCCGTAAGCTCGACCGGGAAACAAAGCGTATTGGAATGGCGCGAACACCTGACTGGCTTGTCACGCAGTAGAAAGAACGTCAACTTACAACTGAAAGGCTGGATCGAATGAGCGAAGGTTCGAACGCAGAACAGATCGAATACTGGAACGAGGTATCGGGTCCGAAGTGGGTTGCCATGCAGGAGGAACTGGACGAGCAGCTTGAACCATTGCAAGGGGCGCTCATCGCCTATATAGGGGCGAAGTCTGGCGATGCGATACTTGACATCGGCTGTGGATGCGGGGCGACTTCACTTGCGCTGGCCGGAATCGTCGGCGCTGGCGGAAGCGTGACTGGTCTCGATATATCGAGACCGATGCTTGATCGGGCGATGCAGCGCGGTGAACAGGCGGGACGGGAAAATATTTCCTTCGAAGAAGGCGACGCACAGACCCAGGTGCTCGACGATGCGGCATACGATATCGTGACATCTCGCTTCGGCATCATGTTTTTTGCTGATCCCCTTACTGCATTTGTCAATTTCAAATCGAGCCTGAAAGCAGACGGATGTTTGACCTTTATGTGCTGGCGTTCGATGCAGGAGAACCCCTGGATGACGGTACCAGTTATGGCAGCCTCGAAACATATCGAATTACCACCGCCGCCAGAGCCCGGCGCACCGGGTCCCTTCGCCTTCGCCGATAAGGAACGGCTGGGCGGGCTTCTGCGGGATGCCGGATTCGCATCCGTAGAAATAGAAGGCTTTGACAACGAAATGACCATGGGAAGAGGCTCAGATCTCGATGAGAGCATCGAGTTCATCACCAAAATAGGCCCTCTTTCGCGACTTTTGCAGGATGCCGATGGCGAAACGGTTGAAAAGGTAAAACGGGCCATTCGTGAGGCTGTGAAGCCCTATCAGACCTCCAATGGCGTTGAGTTGGGAGCTGCGGTGTGGCTCGTGAAGGCGAAATGAATCAAATTGGTAGCTCTGTTCGTTATAGCTGTAGGAAAGTAGACTGCATACGATTAAGGGAGGCAATGATGAACAAAATATCCAGATGGGTTCTACCGTTGTTAATGGTGTGGGTAGGAATCGCAGGCGCACAGGACATCGCGATACCGCCGGCTGCGGGCGCTGCTGAATCGGCATTGGCAGACTCGCCGAGGCACGGGGAATTCGTCTCCATCGATGTACCTGGCGAAGATACAAAGTTAAAACTGTGGGTCGTGTATCCAGAACGCCCGGACAAGGCACCAGTCGTATTGGTGATTCACGAGATTTTCGGCATGACCGATTGGTCAAACAGTGTCGCCGATCATCTCGCGAGCCAGGGATTCATCGCGATTGCGCCCGATATGATTTCAGGAGTCGAAGGGGAGGGCAGTGCAGCGCAGAAAGTTCGCGCACTTCCGAACGAAGACCGTGTGAAACGATTGAACGCCGCGCGTGATTATGGTCTGAAACTCCCGGCGGCGACGGGGAAGGTCGGCTGTATCGGGTTTTGCTGGGGCGGCAGCACAAGTTTTCTTTACGCTGTGAGCCAACCGGATCTGGATGCTGCGGTGGTCTGCTATGGAGGAGCCCCGGACACTGCACTGTTGAAAAATGCGAATGCGCCGATTCTCGGTTTATACGCCGGAGACGATGCACGCGTAAATACGACCATTCCAGATGCTGAAAAAGAGTTGAAGGGGCAGGGCAAGTCTTTTGAGTATGAAGCGTTTCCGGGCGCAGGTCACGGATTCTTTCGTCAACAGAGCGGTCGAGATGGAGCGAACCTGAACGCGGCGACGAAAGGCTGGGCGAAGGCCATTGCGTTCTTTCATGAGCATCTCGGAAAGTAATGCGACAGGCACTAGGCACAAAAAAGAGCCAGGCTCGGTCGACGAAGGTCTGGGTACTGTAATGCAACAGCGCAAGTCTTAGCAGGCAGGAGCCTGATGCGGACGTCGTGAGCCTGACCTCAATTTAAGTATACATCACATTTCGAAATGTGTGGGATTTAATTCGGGGGAAATCACGATTCTCGTGAAGTCAGTTGACAATTGAGACCAGTATTTTCAATTTGCGAGAAATTATTTTCGTGCCGTCACGAATAACAGTGTTTCGGATTCGTCTAGACCGCAATGACATACCGAAATCTGTCGGATTGAAACCTTCCTGCCTTATGGAGTAGGCTTGTGAGGCTTTTCGGGGAACAGGTAAACAAGTTCGTATAGGGGGTTATTATGCAGAAATTTCTCATCCGGTCCGTATTGCTGATCATGTGCTTTGGAGTCATGTCCGGGTGCGTACTCGCGCTGGGTGCCGTCGGAGGTGCCGGCGGCGTAGTATATTACAAAGGTAATCTGAAGGAGTACCTGAACTACCCGGTCACGGATATTTACGAGGCGACCATGCAAACCATGGCCGACGAAGGCTTCAGGATTTTCAATGATGAGCATGATCCCTACAAAGCGCAAATGAAGTTTGAAGATACTGAAGGAAAAAGTATCTGGGTCGATATCGAAGCCTCCACGCGAGAGACTTCTGAAATCAAGATTCGTGTTGGCGTGAAAGGCGACAAGGCCCGGGCGAGTCAGCTTCTTGAGAAAATAAAGGGCCGACTGCTGCTTTAGCGCTACGTGCCAGACATCTCCGTAGTCGATTTGCAGATAGATGGTCACGTATCCATGCCGAGTACAGTTGTCTTGCGGTACCTGCCGTTATCTGTTAGCATTCTAGCGGTTGAATTTACTTCTATCCGAATAACAAGGAATCGAGTATGAAATATTCTCGCCCGTTCTTCGTCTCTCTGTTTACTGTTGTTGTACTGTTCGCTACGGTTGCAATTGCTGAGGATGTTGCTGCCATCCGTCAGGAGAGTTCAAGCGGAATCCGGCACTCGTTTCTTGTCACGGGTTCCAACGCTTCGGTCTATCTCTTCAACGAAGACAGCGAAATCGTCTGGGAGACCAAAGGGGCCAGCCGCGACGGATACGTGTTGGACAATGGGAATATTCTGGTTGCTTCTGCGAAACGCATTCGCGAATACAAGAAGGGTACACAGGAAGTTGTCTGGGAGTACAGGCTCTCGAAAGAAAATCAGGAAATGAGTACGGCGCAGCGTTTGAAAAACGGTAACACGCTTGTAACCGAGCTGGGGCCGAATCCGCGCCTGCTCGAAATCTCGAAGAAAGGGAAAATTAAAGTCGAAGTCCCTCTTCAGCCTGAAACGGACAATTACCACATGCAGACGCGCATGGCGCGCAAGTTGGAGAACGGCAATTATCTGGTGCCGCATCTTTTCGCCTTTCAGGTGAAAGAATATACGCCCGAAGGCGAAGTCGTGCGTTCGATTCCGACT
>DTSJ01000136.1:2735-4094 GCA_012965445.1 Candidatus Hydrogenedentota bacterium | reverse complement strand
TTCGCACTGATACTGTCTACCTCGAATCACACGCCTTTCGACTACCCGGCAGACAATATTGAGCTACATCCCGATTACGACAAACTCTCGCATGAAAACGCGATCAAATACTCGGACTACGCCCTGGGAAGATTTTATGATGCTGCCAAAAGCAGTCCCTATTTCGAGAATACAATATTCCTGTTTGCCGCTGACCACAGTACGCGCGTCAGAGGCCACGATCTCATTCCAATACACAAATTCAGAATCCCCGGAATGATCATCGGCCCGAATGTCCCAAAAATGGTCTATTCAAGCGTGTGTTCCAATATCGATTTGCTCCCCACTATTCTACATTTTATGAATCTGAAAGGCGATACCCCCCTCTTGGGACGCAACCTTATGAATCTCCCAGAAGACGATCCGGGCCGGGCCATAATGCAATACGGAAAAACCTTCGGATTCCGCATCGGCAATAAAGTCTCCATCATTCGTCCCTATGCGGAAATCGTGGATTTCGAATATGACGGCTTGACGCTTCATGCAATCGACGCAGACGAGGAGCTGAACCAACTGTCCTTGGCCCATGCGCTGCTGCCCTGGATGATTTACTCCGAGCGTGCATATAGAGTAGATGACGAAGTCACTACCGGACCCTAGCCGACTTAGAACCGGATCACTTCTATCTCGTTCTGATACTTTCCGAGCGGGTGAAAAATAACGATATCGTCCGTACCCGAATCGTCGAGATCTGCTGTCCGTGCAATGCCAAAGGTATGGACATTAATCGTTTTCCAGGCCCGAGAGCCGATTACCCCGCCCTTGCCATGGGTAAATATGCTCAGACTCGATGAACGCGCCCCCACGGCAACATCCTTCGCGCCATCGCCGTCGAAATCTCCGTTGGCAAAAGAAATCTCTTCGCGACCCTCGGATATGTCTGCGGTCACATAATTGCTGTATGACGGTTTCTTGGCGTAGCCTCCATTCTTGAAAAGATAGGTCTCGATTTTCAACGAAATCTTTTTGCGCAACAGATAGTTCGCAATGTTCCGCAAAGTGATCGGGAAACTCCGCACCACCAGATCGAGCTTCTCATCGTTGTTCAGATCCACAAGATAAGGAATCGCCAATCCGCCTTTCGACTTCAACTCGAACGATGGTTTGTCGGCATATCCAAGGTCCGTATCAGCAAGATAAATCCGTGTATGCACCTCGATATTGGTAGTGCCTTTCGATGTTGTCGTCATCAAATCCGGGCGCCCGTCATCGTTCACATCCGCCAATTTCGTTCGCGCCTCCCACTGATCTTCCAGGTCTCCTGTAATTTCGTGCCGATGCGAGGCCTCCCAGTTCGCGCCATAATGAAATATCGCTCCG
>DTSJ01000136.1:417-2725 GCA_012965445.1 Candidatus Hydrogenedentota bacterium | reverse complement strand
GGGATCAGGGCACCGATGGTACTGATCGTGGTGAGCATTATCGCTCCGTCCTCACTGGTAAATCCTATCGCCTGATTCTTCTCGCCGGGCCTCTTGAAAACGTACACCCTTGGAATTCGATGATGGATATTCAATCCCCCGTACCAATACGACTCGCTGTGGATCTCCCCCTCAAGAAAAACCATCTTCTCCTCACCGCCCCATATATCGAATCCGCCAAGTACAGGGATTATCCATTCGTCGGAGCCGTCCCCATCTAGGTCGTGCGACACATTCCGCAAGAAAATCGGCTTTCGGGTATGCGCTGGCAGTAGCGACACGAACGCGTAGCGACCTGCCTCGGCAAAAGCGTTCTTTTGATACACATACCGCGTCGCTCCCGTCTTTGTAGATACAACGAGTTCGCGGCGTCCGTCACGCTCCGTAAAAAACGCGTTGCCAGTGTCCGCGTTCAATGGAAACGTAAACGACGGTTTCGTCGGATATTTTCCGTCACGCCGAGCCAAGTATACATACAGGCCTTTCTTATCTTTCGACCCGTCACGCTCGCCGTAAAATGCAACCAGATCCAGCAGCCCGTCCTCATCCAAATCCTGCGCAGTAACGTCCCACACGTCCATCGGCGCAGTCAGCGTCTGATGAATAGGCTCCATGGCCAAGGCCAATTGAAGAATCAGTCCTGTAATCAGCATCGCTATACCTCCCGGATAGTCGCCCGAATTTAACTATACTCCATTGGAACCCCGGATTTTCGATGCCGAACGTAATTTATATCGTCCAAAGCGTTGAGTTTTCTGCATTCTATGGCAGATTGCGCATAATCCATGCCACGATTCTTCGAACTGATCATCCCTGAATACCCAATGAAATCACACAAATTCGTCGACAGTAGTATCGATTAGAGTCATTTGTGTCATCGTGAGGGCACTTCTGTCCCGAACACTTGCGCGCCTTACAGTTTCCCCGTTATTCAGCCCTGCCCAGATGACATTTACACCAACCGTGTGATCGCCTCAATCAGTATCCATGCCGTGTCCTCAGGCGGGTTCAGCAGGTTCTGAAATTTTCCCCAGTTTGCTTCCAGCGCAAACATCGCCGCCCCCGACATAAACACCACCGCGGCACTCAGAATCGTATTCCAAAATACCCGCATCCCCCCCGTAGGCATCTCATCACCCATATACGATTTCTTATTCAGCAGCACGATAAAACAAATCACCGTAATCGGCATCAACGGCATAGCAAGTGTCGATGCCGTAATCGCAAGCGGCACCGGAAAGGGAATGATAGCACCGAAAACTCCGACCGCCGGAACCAGCGAAAACCACCACTTCGCCCGACCCTCATGCGAGAACCCAAACATCTCACAGCCGATGAATCCAAGCGCCAGCATGTGCGTGATAATCGTCGAAAATCCTATCCCGACAATTCCGCCTCCGATAATAAGTCGACCAAGCCCGTCGCCAAGCGCAGGCGTAACGACCGGGAGAATCTGCCGTATATCGCGAACACCCTCGCCCACAATGCCCGCGTCTGGTCCAATTGTTTTCGCGACAGCAACAATCATGAGACACGTCGCAATGATAAACGGGAACGCCATGCCGCTGAGCAAATCAAAATAAGCAAGTTCTTTATGTTCCTTGCCCCAACCCTTCTCCAGCAATGAATAGGGATACAAGAAGATCATGTTAATACCCACCGCCGCTGCCAGCGCACCTACCACGGGAACTATCGCCTGTTCCTGCAAACCGTTCTCCATAAAGTCGCGAATGAAAGTAGCTCCCGTCAGTCCGGAAAATAGACGACTCCAATCAATCGGCTCCCCGGTAACAACCACAATTCCGAACGCCACCACGATTCCCCATACCAGCGTCTTAACAATGCGCTCGTAAACCTTCAGCCCCTTCGAGCCGGAGTGATAAAGATAGACGACACCCGCCGCCAACCCCAGCGTACAAAGCCCAGCAAACATTCGCGTGCCTTTATTGTCCAGATCCAGCGACACGCCGTCCGCTAGTGTGATGATACCGTTCACAGTCAGCGAGTACTGAGGGATATGCCAAAGAATAGTCGCGACCAACGCACTGCCGCCCCACAAAATCGCAAGCGACGGATGCAGCTCCCGCCAGAACACCTTATAAGACCGCTCGCCGTTACTCGTCGTCTGTTTCGCGACACTCGCCAGCACAAAATACCCGAACATCATGGCAACAATCTGCACCCAGAGATACTTATACCCGAACATCGATCCCAACGCCGCACACGAAGCAATCGATCCCCCGCCAAGCGTCATCGCGCTCTGCATATA
>DTSJ01000136.1:0-407 GCA_012965445.1 Candidatus Hydrogenedentota bacterium | reverse complement strand
CACCAGTAATAAGCGCTATCCCCTTCGACATAATCTACACATGCGCGCTCTGCATATACCCCGGCCCCGTCATTTTCCAATACCCAAGCATTCGTTCGCCCAGCGGTTTTCCAGCCAATCCAGATACTTCTGGTGCTTCACTCATCGTCGTCTCTCCTGTGAACTACGTTTCATCAACCGCAGGCTTCCCCGTTAAAGTCGCCTCACCCCAAAACCACCGCCAACTTCGATCACCGCGCCAGTCGCATAATCAAAATACCCCTCTGCCAAAGCCAGCACAGCCTTCCCGATATCCTCCGGCGTTCCCCAGCGTTTATCCAACAGCAGACCATCTCCGATCATCGCGTCATATTTTTCGGTCATACCCTTCGTCATATCGGTCCTGATAATCCCCGGCTGAATCTCAT
>DTSJ01000135.1 GCA_012965445.1 Candidatus Hydrogenedentota bacterium | reverse complement strand
ATGTCGACATTTCCTGCTCAATTACGTATATACTCTATATTCAAAGGGTACAAAGAGTTAGGCTGAGTTTTTTGACCTTACGGCATAGGTTCGCGATTACTACCCAGCATCGTATCGATTGGTTTCGGTAGTTTTGAAAAGGACGTGAATTGGATGAAGAAAATTGTAGTATTGGCTTGTCTTCTGACCGTTTCGGCAGGGATGACTATTGCCCAACAGACGCTAGTCACGAATTTTAGTGATAACTGGTCTGCTGGCATAGCTGGATTCATTGGACTTCAGAATACAGGTACTACGACCTTGACAGTAACGGCTACGTTTAAGGATAACGTAGGTGGCGTACTGCCAGGGACAGGTGGTACGTTTATACTTACAGCTGGACAGAGTATCTCTTTCCGCCCCAACACAAATGCTGGAGCAGGTGAGGTACAGCCAGATGGTCTTTTGGACGCTGGAGTAAACAATGGTTCTTTGCAATTCAATTCGGATGGTGGTTCGCTTACGGGTCGCTATGTTCAGATCGACGGTGGCAGATCTTTCGTACGCAATATCGAAAGCAGTGAAACTCCGCAGTAGATTTGAATCTTATTGATAGATACTTCACGCTCAAGACGGGGGTCTACATTGTAAACATATTAGTGTACGAGAACGATACGAATTGAACACTCGAAAAAGAGTGTACTAGTCGATCCATTCGTAGTAGCGTCCCATCCAATAGGGCAATAACCAGTACGTCGGTGCCTCCTCGCGCGTGCCGTTTCCGCCGCCGTCCGGGGTGTATGGACTGGTGTTGTGTTTGTGCACGCGCCGCTCGTCAGGCGGTATTACGCTGACCAGTTCTGCGCGCCCGTGTCGATTTCTATCCGGCATCGCCGGGAGGTCGATACGATGCGAATTTTCGACGCGCCATTCAATCGCTTCCCAGGGTGATCGCGCGAGTGTACGTTTGGACTCATCCTGAATGCGCGGATTCATCTCCACGATTCCACACGCGGCGTTGATGTAATTCCACAAAGCATTTTTGTCCGAAGCGATCTGACTCCAGGTATACTGCATCCCGTCCAGATAGATTGCACGCAGTTCGGGATCCTGCTCGTACATCATTAAAGGCTGCACTGACAGGTAATACAACTCATCGTCTGAGAAATTGATCTCAATGAAGTCACTGTCCCAGCGGCGGTATTCGTTCGTCCACTCGGCCCACCCTTTTTTCACAAAGTCGAAATATAGATCCTGATACTTCTGGTCACCGGTCACGTGGTAAGTAACTTTCAGTAGAGACAATAGTTCCATGGCGCGCAGCGCGCGTTCGTAGTCTCCTTCTTCCGAATCGAAGTACGCTTTGTTCCAGTTTCCCCAACGCGTCGGAATTCCGTCCACATCAATCAAATAGTAGTCATCGGAGATCAGGTCGTCGGTCAACAAGCGTACCTTGTCACTGATCAGCTTCTTTTCGTCTGCATTTGCAACGAGATCGTAGTATAGCGCGTACGCATAATAGTGCCCGACCGTCTCATCTGAACTCGTATCCCCTTTCCACAGCCATTTGCCGTCCGAGGTCGCATGCCATTCGCCACTGTGGGGTACGTACTCCGCGTGAGACGCATACTCCACCAGAATCCAATCCCCCTTCTCATTCTGTATCCAGTCTTCGCCTCCCTTGAACACCTGCTCGGGCGTATATTTCTCGTTGACCCATTTCCATTTGCCGTTCTCTTTACCCCAGTGACGCGAGTCCGGCGATGCTTCGCTGATATGCACGAAGGACCTCGCATAAAAACCGGGCAACGGATTGATTTCTTCCAACCGAATGAGCGCGTCCAGCGTTCGCCGGGCTTTCATTTTTGCATCCGGGTCTTTGGTGACTGCGTATCGATAGACCTGTGCGACAAGATACATCGCCGACCACAATCCATCGTTATCGTTGGTGTGTGTTGTACTCGACGTGATATCTCCCGGCGCAGGCAGACCTGCGTCTGAGATAAAATCATGCCGAAGATGTCTGTTTTCGATTACGTCATAGAAATGGGCCGACTTCTCTTCAAACTCCATTGGCTCCCATTCGATGCGCGAAGCGCCGGTCTTCGTTCGAATCCACACGCTCTCATAGTCGGCTGATTTGTCCACCCACATTGCCTGTACCTCGTTGTCCGCAAGCCAACGCTTTCCCCAGAAATATTGCCATCGGTCCCAGGGATGCGTCGCATACGGATCGAACCGTGCCGCACCCTGATCGCTGCCGAGCCAGACTACCTTGGCATCCACGCGGTCATACTCTCGCAATCCTGGAACCGGGCCGCGCTCGCGATTTTCCCATGTAATGCCAGACTGATTCGCAAGGACTTCTGCCGGAACCTCCTCGGCATCCAACGAATAGCGGGTCACGAGTTTCTGCTCGAAAGCGAAGGCGGACAGAGAACAAAACGTAAATAGGATAAAAGAGGCAACGATTTTCTTATGCATAAGAAGATTTCTTTCCAGTGGACAGTTGAGTTTCAGTCAGTTCCTCTATCATGCCAGAATGTGTTCTACAATTTGTAGATGCAATCCCGACGGTCAGTACGCTAGAATGTTGTTCCTATGTGTCGTTGAGCTGGCACGTCAGGACGAATTCGGTAAATACGCTCCGGGAGCCAATATGGTATTACACGGAATCGACTACGCCATTATCGTCATATATCTCGTGGGAGTGTTGTCACTCGGATTCTATATCGGGCGAAAAATGAAAACCGGTGACGATTATTTCCTCGCGGGACGCTCCCTTCCCTGGTGGGCCATAGGCATGTCTCTCGTTGTGACCGATATCGGCGCGGTCGATATGGTCGCTATCGCTGGTTCGGCTTATCTCTACGGAATAGTACTTGGTAATTTCGATTGGCTCGGCAGCGTCCCCGTTATGATTATCGGCGCGTTTCTCTTTATTCCTATGTTCTGGCGTGCGCGCGTGACCACAATTCCAGAGTGGCTGGGACTGCGGTACAGCTTTTCGGTCCGCACCGTTGTCGCGCTAATATGGGGCGTCGTTCTGAGCATCAGCCTCGGCATCACCCTCTACGTGACGGCACTGGCCTTCAACCTGATTATGGGCATCACGCCGCAAGTGCTCGTTGTCGCCGAGGACAAAGCCATATTCGACCAAGTTGTCGAGGCAACAGACGCTGCAAAAACGCACGAGTTCACATTCCTCCAAACTATAGAGGAAGCCAACGAACGTATCGAACTCCTCGGCAATCCGAACCTGATTCTCGTCGATTCTGATTTCGCTGACCCAACTCTGATCGAATCCCCCGAAGATTCACCTGTGACAGGCTTTACTGTTGCGGCTGTCAACGAAACTTGGGGAGGCGTAACGATGCAGGACGCGCGTAAACCGAGCTGGAGCATAATGTACTCCGTAATCCTGATGGGGATTATTATCGGCGCGTACACTCTGCTCGGAGGCCTGAAAGCAGTCGTATACACAGACGTGATTCAATGCGCCGTGATGATGGGCGGCTCTCTATTCATTCTCCTGTACGGAATCTATTACGTTGGAGGTATTTCAGAATTCAGAGCTACCATTACGGACCTCGGCGAAAGAACGCTATACCATTTCGATCTCGTGATACCCATAGATCAAGAATTCGAGAGCGAAGGAACGCAGTTCCCGTGGTCTGGCATTTTCCTGGGATTGGGAATGGTGCTTGCCAATGCCTACTGGATGGGAAATCAGACCATCGTGCAGCGCACACTCGGTGCTCGTTCTGAGGCCGACGCGAAGGCATCCTACGTTTTCGGATCTCTGTTGAAAGCATTTATCCCATTCCTGATGGTCGTCCCGGGTATCATCGCTCTGGCACACAATCCAAACATCGTGAATCCGGATACCGCCTCATCGATGCTCGTTCGCGACATCATGCCAGTTGGATTCGTCGGACTGTTCTTCGCCGCATTCCTGGCCGGCCTCATGTCAAGCGTCGACTCCGCATTGAATTCCGCATCTACCATCTGGACGAAAGATATTTACCAGCCTTTCTTCAAACCCGACGCTGACCCCCATCATTATCTTGTTGTAGGACGCATCATAACCGTTGTGTTTCTTATGACTGCAATGAT
>DTSJ01000134.1 GCA_012965445.1 Candidatus Hydrogenedentota bacterium | reverse complement strand
TTGCAGATACTTGAAGTTGTGAATGCTTCCGTGTGAAAAAATGTCGTACCAGCCGCCCACGTTGTAGATGGGAATCTTGATTTTCTCCCGATGATGAATCAGATCAGTCGCCTTCCAATGGTCATCCATAACGACCCGTTTCTTCATCCCGGGAATTTGATCGGCAACTCCTTGACCCCGCATCCAGCCGCCCGCATGAGATTCCTTGAACACCCCCCCTATGAATCGGGATTCATAAAACAGACTCCGCGGTGCAACCCCGACGAATGCTGCGTGAAGATGCGGGGGCGCTGCTGCTGCGGCAAGGTTCGCAGTGATTCCCGGCGCGGAATCCCCGGTCATTCCGATTTTTCCCGTGCAGAACGGTTGTTCCGCCAGCCATTCGACCGTGTCGTAGCCGTCCTCCATGTCGTCTTCAAAGGGAACATAAGCGCCTTCCGACAAATAACGTCCGCGACAATCCTGGATTGCGAAAATGTACCCGGCGTTCAAATAGCGTCGTGCGCGCCGCTCCGCGTTGGCTTTGTTGTAGGGGGTACGCATCAACACGACCGACCAGGGGCCTTCCCCTTCAGGTGTGTACACGCTCATCGCAAGTTTCACCCCGTCCCGCATCTCGGTCATATATTCTTTGTGGGTGAACGGGGCATCGGCTGCCATACTCAGCCAGGAAGCTAGGGTACAGAATACGAATGTTGTGGTTACAAGCCATTTTTGCATGTCAAAATCCTTGTTATCGTAGGTTCCGAAAGCGTTCATTGAACCATACAGCACCGGAATCATCAAGTAGGAGGGAATTCTTACTTGACAAAATGACTCAAATTTGTATAAATTTAGGTCAATATATGGTATATTAAAAACAAAATATGAACTAAAAATATCAATATATAGATATATGTACAAAATAAATATTAAATGACTAAATTAAATAGTCACATAAATACACAAAATCTGCTCTCGGCGATTGTCACTTCGACTGCCCGGGTCATGGTCCTGCGGATCTTTCTGATTGATCCAATGAGGGCGTATTACCAGCGACAGCTGGAGTCGGCAACGGGACTAGTGATCCGTGCCGTCCAGCGCGAACTGGAAAAGCTGACCGAAGCGGGATTGCTGTATCGTCGGTTGGAAGGCAAGCGGGCCTACTACACAGTCGATACCGAGTTTCCCGGATTCGAAGATCTTCGGCGACTGTTTCTGGCGGGCGCCGACCCACAGGATACGCTGCGCGCGGTACTTGCAATGGAGCCGACGACGCACCTTCTGTTCCGGAACAAAGGGAGTGGTCGCGTACTGCTGGTCACGCACAACGGACTTCCGGTTTCTGCGTTGGAGGGGATTGATGCTTTTCGTGTTGAGACGATTAGCACGCAGGAATTTTTGAGCCAGTTGAAAGATGAACCGAAGCGCCTGACGGCGTTTCTGAAGTCAGGCGAGGATCTGCTGGGACGAAGGGACGACATAGTCTGGAGCAGAATAGAGGCAGCGGGATTTAGGGTGGACATAGCGAAAGGAATACCTCAATGAGAGTAGAAGAATCGATTGTCGCGTTGTGCGACAGGTGGTGGACGGAGCTGTCGCATTCAGACACCGCGACCATCCGGAATGTTGCGGAAGGGTGGATGGACTATCTGGGCTGGAAGGCCGGGGAACCCGTAGTTCTCGAAGGAGCCGCCTGCGGCTACACTGCACTCAATCAGTCGGGACAGAGAATCGTGTTCTACTTTACGATGCCCGGCGAATTGGACACTCCTTCGGCGGTAGTGAAGAAAGGCCTGGACTACTGCGAGACGACGCTGCTGTTGGTGGGCGAGGCGCAGCTATCCAAGTTCGACTATGTCGTTATTACCGATCTCAATCGATGCTACGTCTATGATGCGGCCACCGACGAATTGATTCTGTCGAGCGATACACCGCAGCTATTCGTCGGAACGATCATGGAATCCCTCCTGAAAGAGGAGGTTGACGGAGGTTCACTGGATGCCGTCCGCCGTGAACCATCCAGTTATATTGCCCGTCAGTTGCGGACCTGGTGTGAACGCTGGGTGGTTATCCTGTCGCGTGAACCCTACGGCAACGAGGGCATTGCAAACGCGATCATGGACCGAATCCTGGTCATGCGGTTCCTCTACGATCATTCCATCTGCGAGACAGCAAGCTGGTCTTACAAGGCGAGATTCACCAACGTAATCGGGTCTGCCTACGAAGAGTCGCCTCTAGCTGCGAAACGAAACCTTGTACGATTGATGGACGATATGGATGCAGTGTGGCAGTGCGACTTGTATGCCCGCGACGAATCCATAACACGCATCGTTTCAAAGTCGGAGAACGTCGTTTCGATGATCCAGGAACTTGCGCTGATGGCGAAGACGAAGTTCAGCGTTTCGGCGATTATGGAGAGCTTCAACTACGGCGATGCGTCAGAAAAGGCGCGTGTCCGGCTGGTGCCCGAACCGAGTGAAGAACGGGAGCTGTGGCTGGGAAAAATGAGCATCTCGAATTTCGGCGAATCGAAAATGGAAGTCGACGTACTCGAAGAAGGCTATCGAGCGATTCCGTATTGGTTCAATCGACTTT
The DNA here is from genome assembly GCA_012965445.1 of Candidatus Hydrogenedentota bacterium. Next base: position 1,549 of record DTSJ01000134.1, on the reverse strand, counting down.
TGCAAACGCTGCGACGCGTGTCAGTCGAAAACGATCTGACTCGATGGGCCGAAGACTGCTTTGTTGAAGCACCGGCGTTTGAAGAATCCGGCGAGATGGACCTTTTTGCCTGGAGCAATGAAAACGAATCAGCCGAAGGAAAGAACGATGGAAGCGAAATCGACTTGCTTGGCCTGGCGTTGCGAAAACTTTTCTACATCTGGACAGCTACTGATCGGCAGCTGCGCACTGCGCGGATTATCCTGTTTCTGCATGTGATCGAATTTTACGAATCACGGGGGTATTCGTTTGGTCGTTTCCCAGTGACGGAGTTCACTTTTGGAAAACGTCCGGCGCTGCTTGAGGCGGACAAGCAGTGGATTTATCAGGGACGTAGCGATAGTGCGACTGAGTGGGACGTGATTTAACCCTTCGTCGCCTCTACTCTTTGAACTCCCGGGGAGCTGGGTCCTGTTTGTAGTATTCGCTCAGGACTTCGTAGAGTTCAGGGTGGCGCTTTTCAAGTTTGGCGGATTCTTCAAAGAAGGATTCGGTGGCAACTGCGAAGAATTCTGCCGGATTCGTGGCAGCGTAGTCGTCGAGTACGGTTTTCTTGTGGCGCTGCAGATCTTTGAGGAGTCCTGCGTAGTGCTCCGAGAAAACTTCCTGCCAGCGAGGATATAGGCTTTGCTCGTCGAGGATGGGTACACCGCCGGTCTCCATGTTCTCGTGGTCGAGCTGGTGTGCAAATTCATGAATGATGACGTTGTAGCCGTCGTGCGGATGGCGCAGCCCGCGTACGATTTCTTCCCACGCGAGGATGACGACACCAATATCCCATGATTCTCCGGCGTGCGCTTCGTCGGAGATGCTGACAAGGCCGTCTTCGTCGTATTCTTCTTGCTCGGCGTAGAATGCCGATTCGTAGACGAGGACGGTTTTGAGTCGCGGGTAGATGTCGGTCTTGCGATTCAGTAGGAGGATGCAAGCCTGCGCTGCGATGGTGACGCGCACATCGTCGGTGATCTGGAAACCGTTGCACCCTTCAAAGTATTTTTCTGTGAGGAAAATTTGGGTAAAATTGAGGAGTTCTTCCTGTTGAGGGAAGGGAAGGGTGGCGACATAGGGCAGCCTGGATTCGATGATCGCGCGCCATGCGTCTGGCACAGGATGGGAATTGACCCGTTTACGGCGTCTATTCTTGAACCAGCTGAATATCAAATTTTCTCCTGTCAGATTTATCCGGTTTAACCGATTGCCGTTATGCAACATACATTGATTCGTTTCTGTATGCCACCTTTGAGAGGGACGCCTCCCGAAAGGAAGTTCCCCTTATATACTATGCGCTGGTGTCGCACTCCCTGGATGTTTCTCGGTGGTATCGGCTCGCGGGGACGCTCACCCTCCCATACGATTGCGGAGAAGCGATGGGTTGTGCATTCGGAATTTGCCTTGGGTCGAATCCGGGATATCGCGTTTGGAGGGTGAAATGGGCGGTTATGGGAAACGAGAGGGTTAGGGGTTGGTACCGATCAAGCCAGACGAGGGCTTCGCGCGCGATTATCGCTTT
>DTSJ01000133.1 GCA_012965445.1 Candidatus Hydrogenedentota bacterium | reverse complement strand
CGCATCAGGAGGGGATCGACCTCAAGCAGATCGAAGTCATCGTTGCTTATGTGCCGGGGATCGATGCTACGGATGATTTGATTGACAGCCTGGTATTGACGTTTCCGGATCTGAAAATTGTTCGTTCGCCTTTTGCCGAGAAACACTTGACGGCGAAGGGGCTGCTGATCAATGAGTCATTTAAGGCTACGAAGGGCGAGTGGATTATGCTGCTGGATTCGGATACGCTAATTCCGCCGGACTATTTTGCGCGGATTGAAGCGGTTTCGGACACGGAACATTTTATCGCGCCGGACGGGCGGCGGCTGTTGAGTAAGGAAACGACGGCGAAAATCCTTCTCGGCGAAATCGAACCCTGGAAAGATTGGGATAATCTGGTGTCTGACGGCGGGGAATTCCGACATCGGGAAACGCGGGGGATTCCTGTTGGATTCTGCCAATGCTTTAGGTCAGAATATCTTACGAAGCACCCGTATCTTGAGATGGATCATTTTGAGATCGCGGATATGCATTTCAGCATGGACATGCTCAAGGACATTGGCGAGGAACATCGCTTGAGCGGAGCGCCGGTACTGCATCTTGATCACGGCGGGAGCCAATGGTACGGCACGAAGAAACACATGTAGCGTGTGGCGAAAGGGTTAGTCGGTTTTGACGTTTAAGCATCATGGACATGGCCTTGCATCGGCACGCGGACTCGTACCGACGGTCAACGGTGAAGGCGTTCGCTATGGACGCGAGGAGATCCAGCGGTGGATCCGTATCAATCGTGTTGTGTTCAAGGCTGAGAAGATTGACCTTCTGGTGAGCGAGGCGACGTTTGGGGATGTGGAGCACTATATTCAATATGCGCAAGACTTGGACGCGGTCGTTTCGATTAGAACGCAGTGTGAATTCTCGCCGCCGGATCTTGAATCTCTAAAGGATGCCGGACTCCACGATCTGATGCTGACACCGGCTAAACTTTCTGAGCAGACGCTGGATTCGTGGCTGGCAGCGGCGCGTGATGCCGATATTCGAGTACGACTCCAGTTGCCTCTCCCCTACCACCAGGCGCTGGACGCGAAGGAATACGCGGAACGGTATGCCCAGCGGGGCGTGGCGGTCGTGAATCTTTCGGCGTATGACCCCTTTGTCGGCGATTGCTCTACGGATTCGAAACAGCAGACTGAAACGACACTCGCGAAGATGGGCGAGCTTGTGGACGCACTTGAGGCGCGGAACGTTGAGGCGAATATTCTGCATGTGCCATTTTGCGCTGTTGATACGGAGTTATGGAAGAATGTTGCGAACGAGCCGCAGTGCTTTCGCGATCATCAACATTATATTCGGGAAGCGTGGGAACTCGCAACACTGCTGTATTCGAAGGGGCCGATCATTGCGAAAAAAGTCCTGCTGATGACGCTGGGCAAATACACGCTGATAGATGACCCCATCGACAACAAATTGCTTCCGTGGCTGATTGAACGCCCGTGGCTGCGTGCGCGGGTCGTGGCGTGGCATCGCTTGACGCGGCATTTGCGGCTTACGCGGGCAGTTCCGAAGGCGATTCCGATCGATTCAGATGCCGATGCGTCGAGAGCTCTTGAAAAGAAGACGACTGATACTTTGAAGAAGCTGGGGGCGACTTGCGGGCTGTGCAGTCTGCGTGGGATCTGTAATTATGCGTCACATTCCGGGGCGCATGCGCTGAAGGGTTTCAGGCCGGAGTCGGTGGATGGGGACATGGTCATGTCGCCAATGCATTTCGCCTCGAAGCAGCACAAATACTATGACGATATTGACGAGGATCGCTGCAATCTGCCGAGCACACTCATCGCGCTGACGGCGGAGGCCAATGACATTCTTAAGAATATCCCGCCGGACAGGGAAATCGACTCGTTTGATTATCAGATTGACGGGCAATGGTGCCATCAGCTTCCGGGAGGGGTGCGGTGGTATGGATTTACGAACTCGGAGAAGGTAAGCAGTGTTCTTGCGACGCTTGATCCGCCGTTCACGGTGTCATATATCGCCGGCGGAGGGATTGCAGAGTACGCGGGTTTCTCATTGGGTCGCGAGGCGAAGCTGCTTTGCTACATGGAGGCCTATCAGCATACGCTGACCCTACACGTGAACAAGCGGGGCGAGTATGTGCTTCTGCGGGACGGAAAGCCGGTTCAGCCCGTTCAGTTTGAGGGAAGATACTATGCGCCGATGCGATTCGGGACGCAGTTGCAGCCGCGCATATCCATCTGGAATATTGACCAGAGCCTTGTCACACAAAACCTGAAACTGTGGAACGAATCGCTGACGAAGGCTCCAGAGGAGAGGCACTATCGGTTTACGGTAATCACGATGTGCGTACGGTATGCGCGGCGACTCCAGGCGATGCTGCAGGCGATCGCGCATCAGCAGGGTATCGAACTTTCGGACATAGAGGTTATCGTCGCTTACCTTCCGGATGCCGATCCTACGGAGGACATCCTCGAGTCGATGAGTCTCGCTCACCCGGAATTGACCATCCGCCGCACCACGTTTTCTGAGGATAAACGGCAGGCGAAGGGATTCATCATCAATGAATGCCTGGAAAAAGCCCGGGGCGAATGGGTCATGTTGCTTGATGCGGATACGATCATTCCTCCGAATATGTTCGTAGAGATAGATAAGCATACGGACGGCGCGAATTTTATTGTGCCGGACGGCCGCAAATTACTAAGTCCAGAGGTGACATCTGAAGTTTTGTTGGGTAATCGAAGGCCCTGGGAAGAGTGGGACGCGCTTCTGGATACCGATGGCGAGTTCAGATATCGCGAGATGGACGGTACACCGATAGGCTTCTGTCAGATCGTGCGGCGCTCATGCTTTGAGAAGGTCAAGTATTACGAAGTCGATCACTTCGAGGGCGCGGACTGGCAGTTTTCGATTCACATGCGCGAGGAGTTCGGGGATGAACTCCGACTGTCCGGCGTTCCGGTGCTTCATCTCGATCACGGGGGCAGCAAGTGGTATGGGACTGCGCGGCACTTTTGAAGCAGCCGGAAATCTAGAGCGTTGTAACAAAAACTCTAGCCGTACATTTCCGCGTCAGTTTCGTCCTCTATGGTGATGGCATGGTAGAGAGACGCATAAGTCAATTTGATCCACATCAGGGCGGGGATGAGTCCGACGATGAAAAAACAAACACCAGCAATGGTAATTGGTATGGCGAGCAACCCGATTAGGAAAATCTTGAATGCGTATCCATGTGTCATATCCCAACTCTCTCTGACAGCATCGACAGCGTTCATTTTTCTGTCGACCACTAGAAATGGAGTAAACGCGAGCTTGCAACCGATATAAATGCCGGGAATGACAAAGAAAATGAATCCGATCCCTGCGAGTACCGTCACCAGCAGGGTTGCCAATACTGCATTGATGTAATTCTCGAACCCTTTGAACATGTCGGTCAGGTCGACGCGGTTATTTCTTGCTGCTTTCAGGTTTGCGAAGGACACGCCATAGTTCAACGGAGCCATCACGAGTAATCCGTAGATGGACGAAACAAAATATCCACCTGCTGCCATACTGAAACCGAGTACTGACAGGAAATCGCCGTGTTCGACTAGAGCACCGCCAATCTGGCCCACAGTTTTGAAGAATCCTGCAAAGCCTGAAAAGACAAGGGCCACTATACCTATGAGAATCAGTATCAGGAAGTTTTTCCACAGCTGTTTCCAGCCGTTTGCAAAGGCGGAAGTGACTCTCGCCTCTGGATAGGTTTCATCTCGGTACACCGTCGAATTGCGTTCCGGCGTTTCGCTCATAGTCGCGCGATATTCGTGAAATTGCGGGATCGCGTTACCTTAATACAAACCGCCGCGACTCAACTGAGTCGCGGCGGTTTTCTTTTCGTTAGTCGCCAAGCAAGTTGCCCAGTCCCCCGAGAACGGATCCTTCGCCTTTATCCCGACGGGCACCTTGAAGAACGCGTTCAGCGAGACGCGAAAACGGAAGGCTCTGAAGCCACACGGTTCCGTGTCCCTTCAACGTAGCTAGGAACAGACCTTCACCGCCGAAGAACATAGACTTGAGGTTTCCGGCACGCTCGATATCGTATTCGATACCTGATGTGAAGGCCGCGAGGCAACCGGTGTCCACTCGCAGTG
>DTSJ01000132.1 GCA_012965445.1 Candidatus Hydrogenedentota bacterium | reverse complement strand
GGGTAAAAACCAGTTCCAGATTCCCGCTTCCTTTGCTTTTTCCTTGAGGCCCGGAAACCAGGGGGGATACTGCCATATATTGTCGTGATCTTCTACGAACTCCCCGAACTCGAGTTCTCTCGGAAAGATGTGTTCGTCCATAAAACTGTCCACACGCTTTCTTAGATCCTGTATCTTATCACTCATTTCGAAATCCACTGGAAATCTCCTGTTTCAGAAGTATCGATCCCTACACAATACACTCAGAACAGGCTAATGTGCAACGCCGTGAATTATTGCGCCTCTTCAATAATTTGGTATTGTCGAAGAGTCGCAACAGTTGATATGATTGAACTTACATATTCGGTCATGTAAGCTCTATTGATGTCGAACTCTATAGAATATTACGCTTTCTGGCGGTCAGCTTTACCAAAGATGAAAAACCTGAGCGGGCTCAAAGATGGAAGCTCTGATTTATGCGCACCTGAGTTCGCCGATACCCGATGTTCGTCGAGCACGAAAAGAAGTCTCGGTAGAAACATCGAGAATTATCAAACGAATGATGGCCAAAAAACCGCAGGATCGGTATGGAACCTATCCCGAATTAATAGAAGCTATTGAACAGACGATTTATCGAGTTCGCACTGCATTAACCTGAGTGGCGAAGAATGTACTGCAAAAATTGGAACACTGCGACTCGAAGAGACCTATCTGTGACCCGGGCAATTAGACGAGGCACATATTGACAATTTTCGGTTTCACCACTACAATCGACATACACCCTTTGCAGATACGAAAGCGTGGTTCCAGGGGACGGTCACTGATAAGGAGGGCTTAGCGATGAGACGGGTTTTAGCGATGATGGTCATCTCAACGAGCGTATGTATAGCCGTGTCGGCCCAGGAAAAAAATGTTGCGCCGGGGATCAACGACAGTTTCCAAAACCCGGATGTTGAACGCTACGTGAAGATGTTTGAGGGTGAAAGCCGGAGTATTTTCTCGAATCGACATGAGATTGTGCGGACTCTGGGCTTGAAGCGCGGCATGGCCGTGGGCGATATCGGTGCCGGCACAGGTTTCTTCTCACTGCTGTTCTCCGATGAAGTGGGATCGCGCGGCAAGGTCTATGCCGTGGATATCGCCAAGAATTTTATTGACCATATCGAAAAAGTCAGCCGTGAAAATGAGAAAACAAACATCAAAGGGATCGTGTGCGATCAGCACTCTGTGAAACTGCCGGAGAATTCGATTGATGTCGCTTTTATTTGTGACGTCTACCATCATTTCGAGTATCCGATGGACAGTTTGAAGTCGATTCATTCGGCATTGAAGCCTGGCGGCACGATGATCATTGTCGATTTCCGGCGTATTGCGGGCTTCAGTACGGAATGGACGCTGAATCATGTGCGCTGCGGGGTTGGGACTGTTATCGACGAAGTTCAGGAATCGGGATTCGACTTTGTGGGAAAAATCGATTTGGATATGAAAGATCAATACGTGCTCAAGTTCGTCAAACGTGCGCCGGACTCGACAGAATAGACCACTTCAGGTCTAGGTCAAGGCGATAGTCTCTGCTCCGGCGGCTGGTGACGACACGATGATTTCGCAGGCAAGTCCGGTTTCCTCGTCGTAGCGGCTTCTGAGTGCGGCGGAAAAAGCATCGACATCGTTTCGTGCGACCAGACTTACGGTGCATCCGCCGAATCCCGCTCCGGTCATCCGCGATCCGCAGCAGCCTTCGAGTGATCGGGCTATGCGGGTCATTGTGCGCAGCTCGTCGCAACTGACCCGATAGTCTTCGTCGAGACTGGTGTCGGAGGCGTTCATCAGTACTCCCAATTCAACATGATCGCCATTGCGAAGTGCGTCGCGGGCGTTTCGGGTTCGTTCGTTCTCCGTGATGACGTGTCTGGCGCGGTGGTATTCGATATCTCCCAGATTGTCTTTGGCGTGGAACAATTGCGTGATTTCAAAGTAGCGTAAGTGGGTGGCATCGGTGTTCAAGGCTTTGTTCAACTGCGCCACGGCACTCCCACATTCAGCGACGCGCTCGTTGTACTTCGAATCTGTTAAGGATCGCGCAACGCCTGTATCGGCGATCACGAATTGCGCGTCCGGCAGGTGAATCGGGACGTGTTCGCAGTCCAGGGTACGGCAGTCTACGAAGAGCGCGTGATCTTTTCTGGCGAGACTCGAGATGAACTGGTCCATGATTCCGGTGGCCAATCCGAGGAATTCATTTTCGACTTTCAGGCAGAGTTCCGCAGCCCCGGTTCCCTCGAGTTTGAACCCGCCGAGGCCCTGGAACATGCAGACGGCGGCCATCTCCAGACTGGCGGAACTGCTGAGTCCACGTCCAAACGGAACATCTCCTAGAATGAGCGCATCTGCGCCGCGAAGGTCTCTGCCTGAATCTTTCAGCATCGCCGCAACGCCGGAAACGTAGTCGGACCAAGGGCACTCCTCGGAGCGGAGCGGATTGTTCAAATCTATGTTTGTTTGCTGATCGAAGTTGGCGGAAAAAAGGCTAAATGCGGAATCGTCTCTGGGTGCGCAGACGATGACCGTGTCGCGTTCGATAGCCATCGGCAGCACGAATCCGTGATTGTAGTCGGTATGCTCTCCAATGATATTTACGCGGCCCGGAGCCCGTCCGGCGAATTGTGCGGGGCGATTGAAGCGCTGCTCGAACAGATCTGCAGCGACATGGATGTCCACACTCATGCTTTTAGTTGAGTCCTCGTTCGAATCGCGTGATGACCGGTGGCCAGCTTAGCCTTCGGCGAGGATACCGGCTTTGGCACACGCGCCTATTCCATAGCTGTCGTCGATGTAGTCTATCAGACTCGAACGGGTGTCGCTCGGCATGTTGAGCGCTCCGGCGAAATTTTGTTTCCACGCCTGCGCGATCGTGATTGCCTTACCGAGCACCATGTAGTACCAGTCGTAGCGCGTGGCATCGTCAGGTTCGTGCTGGTCGTGAAAGACGTATTGCGTGATGAGCGATGCCGCTCCGTGAACGTCCATTTTGGCGGCGCTGTCCAGCGGCGTTCGTAGAACATCCTCGACCGCACGCAGAATCTGCTGCTTATCGTGAGACAGATCGTCGATCATGGGTGAAGCATCTTCGAGTTGGACTGCTGCGATTTTTGCGCGATCATGCATGGATCATACTCCCGCTTTCATAGGCTCGACAAGACTCTCGCAAGGCCTTTCGGATGCGCAGGTGTTTTCGAGCAAAATGTCTTGCGCTGGCAACTTTACATATACCTTGTCGCCCACGACTTTAACCGGAAAGGTCTGGATACTGTATGGATCTCCGGTCAGACATTCCCCTGTTTCCAGTGAGAACTGTTTTTTGTGATGCGGGCAGGCCACTTTAGGTATCCCATCGAGGTCGCCCGTCAACCCGCGCGCGAGTACCATGTCGCGTTTGTGTGGACACAGGTTCTGCGTGGCGTACCACGTGCCGTGCATCGCAAAGTGGAAGAGCGCGATCTGGGTGTTCCCATATTTCAGCGCGATTCCGCCGTCTTCTGGAAAATCGGCTATCGGACCGACTTCCCACCAATGGGCGGCGGTATCGGTTTCCTCGGGCACGCGTGTCGCATCACCAGTGGGGGAGGTCTCGACCAACGCCAGGTCTCCGACCCATTCAGGTGTTCGTTTCTGTCCGCGTTCCTGGACAAACTTTACGGTCTCGTCTCCAGACTTATCATTGTTGAAATGTTGAAAGCGTATTTGCTTCGCAGGGTTCTGAACGACATCCGTCCATTCACAAACGTAGGACTGCACGAGACTTTCCATCTCAGCTTCCAGTTCTCCGGCGATGCCGAGCGAATCATGGACGACCACGTCTCGAAGGTGTTCGATTCCGCCGTCCAGTTTCTCGATCCAACGCGCAGTTCGACATAGAGGGTCCGCCGTTCGAATGTAATACATGAGGAAGCGATCAACGAACTTTATTGCCGTGTGCTTGTCTACGTCGCTTGCTAGCAGATCGGCGTGTCGCGGTTTGCTCCCTCCGTTTCCGCAGACATACAAGTTCCAGCCTTGCTCTGTGGCGATGAGCCCGAAGTCTTTGCTCTGAGCTTCAGCGCATTCGCGAATGCATCCGGAAACGGCGGGCGGAAAACGGAGGGGAGCAGTCAGG
>DTSJ01000131.1 GCA_012965445.1 Candidatus Hydrogenedentota bacterium | reverse complement strand
ATGAGGGTGTCTCGGGTCCATTTTTTCGGCTGTGGGGCGCCGAAATAGTCCGTGGTCGCGAGGCGTGCCGGGTATTTCCCGGTCATGATGCTTGCGCGCGTTGGACTGCACACGGGGCAGGCTGCGTAGGCGTTCGTGAAGCGCATTCCAGTGGCGGCGAGCTTGTCGATATTGGGTGTTTCGTAAAAGGAACTGCCGTAGCAGCCGAGGTCAGTCCAGCCGAGATCATCGACGAGAATGAATACGATGTTCGAGGGTGCGGAAGGGGAGTCAGGCGCTGCGGGTGCGGAGTTTGGAAGAACGACGGTCAGTAGTGCTGCAAATGGATAGAGTAGACGCATAGGGGGAGTCCTTTGGATGGATCTGATATGACTAAGAGTGCCATATCATCGCCTCGCGATCAAAAGAAGAGCCTCGGTATGCATTGCATACCGAGGCTCGATTTAGCCGTTGTTCTTTTGCTTATGCGAAGTATTTTCCAGAGTCGCGTGCAGCAATAAGGTTTTCTTCGAAATGTTTGAAGGTCTGCATGTCTGCGTTGACCGTGTCCATTCCGTTTTCGAGTACGAAAGCGTATGAACGCTGGAAGGAGGTCAGCGGTGCTTTCAAGTACTCTTTCGTGTAGTACTGGTCGAATGCAGTTTCGTCGCCTTTTCCGAGTGCGCCAGCTGGAGCGATAAAACGACCGGCCTTCATGCCTACAAGTCCAATACCGGCTTTGCTTGCTGAGGAAAGTTCTGCGCGAATATCGTTCATCGAAGCTGTGCCTTCAAGCAACGCTTTGGAGTCCCAGTCGTACCAGCCGCCTGGTGTGATGGCGATCATGGCGAGACTGTGCCAGCCGCACTCGATGGCCGCTTTCAAACAAGCCGAAGCGCGTTTGTGTGTGCTGATACCGAAGTGGTCTACTTTACCAGCGTCTTTGGCTTTGAGGAACGCGCTGTGGAGTTCGTCGCTCTTTACCGCTTCAGGATTTCCGATTCCCATAAGGTAATAGGCGTCGACGTGTTCCTGTTCGAGGTCTGAGAGACTGCCTTCGAGTAGCGATGTCCAATATTTGGCATCTTCTTTTGCGGTATCAACGGTGTAGGTAAGATCATCTCCGAGACCCATCGAGCTGCGGGCAAATGCTTTGGAAGTAACCCATACATCATCGCCGTGTTTCTTGAGGAAACCGGCCAGTTCTTTTTCGGAGCCTTTGTAATAGACGGTCGTTCCGACATCGAAGTGGTTCACACCCTGTTCGTAAGCGCGTTCGAGAAGGCGTGTGGCACGTCCACCCATCAGGGCAGCCCCGCAACCGAAGGTCAACGCACTGCAATTGAAGTTTGTGCGACCAAGTATGTTGTACTTCATGCGGTCAGGGCGTTCGTTACGACGATCCACGTCTGACGCGGCATCTGTACGTGTCGAGCTGGCGGCTACCGCTGCAGTAGCAAGAGCCGTGGTCTTCATAAAATCTCTGCGTGTTGTGTGTTCTGCGCTCATTGCTTTTTTCTCCCGAAATAGTGTTGTTAAGGTCAAATCATAACTCGTATCGTTTAGAGTATCCCCTAGAATATAGAAGGGATAACAACAGATGCAACCCTATTATTCTGAGGAGGTGCCGTTTGGGAGCACATTCAGCGTGATTTTGCCTCGAAAAGGGCATAAACGCTCCGAAATTGAATAGAATCGGTTCGGCGAAATGGGGTACACTTGTGGGGTATTTGACCGAAGACGACCGATAAATGGAGAAATTGAATCTAATGAACGAGCTGAAAAAATACACATGGATGGGCCTTCTAGGGCTTGGAGCGTTTGTACTGGGTGGATGCGCGCCTTCTGAGGATGCCGACGATGGAGCAGACACTTCGAATGCAGAGGTGGAAATTGCCGCCACGGACGATGCGTCAGCGGACGTGCTGCCGCTGGACTCGAAGGGTGAAGGCTCCGAGCCCAAGTCTGATGCCCCGTTTGCGGGCGGCGAGACGGAGGCCGTCGATACGACCATGCGTGATGCCACAGAATATGGCGACGATGCGCTCCTGACCGGATTGGTTCCGGATGGCTGGTCGCAGGTAGGCAGTATTGAGCATTACAACATCGCGTCTCTGTATACGAAAATTGACGGGCGTTCGGAATTGTACATGGCCTACGACGTGCTTGGTCTCAGCTGGATCAGCATGAACAACGACTCGAACAAGAACAATTTCCTCGACCTCTTTATCTATGATATGCAATCGCCTTCTGGCTCTTTCGGTATCTATTCTGTAGAACGTGAAGAAGGGCAGGAAGCGCTTACGGTCGGTGATGAAGGCTACAAGACGGGTTCAAATTTTTATTTCCGGAAGGGCCGATTCTACGGCTACATTAACGCATCGACGACGAACGAAGTCAACGATGCGGCCGGTCATGCAGTGTCGAAGGGACTGATGAACCGAATCGAAACCGATGATCGCGCGATTGTGGGGCTGGATTGGCTGCCGACAGAGGGTCTGATCAGCGACTCACTGCAGTTCTTCAAAGCGGATGCGATGAGCCTGGAATTCCTGACGAACACGATGTTCGGTAACTATATGATGGGCGAGAACAAAGTGCGTGCGTTTATTACGAAGCGTGCTGACGATGCTGAGGCAGAGTCGATCTTCAAAGAATTTCAGGTCTACGGAACTGATTATGCGGAAAAGGTGGACGTTGTGAGCGTTGATGGAAAAGACGTGGCGCTGACGGATTGGGGCGGCGATTTCTACGATGGCGTCGTTCAGATCGGTTCGACCATTGTCGGCGTGTCGAACGTCGAAGGGCGCGACTTGGCGTTGAGCAGCATGACTCAATTGATCAACAGCCTTTAACAGCTCTGGTTGATGTGGATTGGGTTGAGTGGAAACGAGCAGGACGCAGTGGAATCATTGTACCGTAGTCCACGGAGGTAGGCACGGACTTTACTTGACCGAGGGAACCACTTTCTTTATTTTTTCGAGTACGACACTCGGCACGAAGGGCTTTACGATGTAGCTATTCGCCCCTGCACGAATGGCCTTGATTATATTGTCTTTCTCTGACTCCGTCGTTACCATGATGATAGGCACTTTGTTGCCGGACGCACGAATTTCCTTCAGGGCATCGATTCCGAGTTTCTCGGGCATGTTCCAGTCGAGCAACACAAGGTCATAATCGACTTCGCGAACCTTGTCAACCGCCTCCTGCCCGTTCGCGCCGGCCTTGATAGCTTTCATAATCTGGGTTTTTTCTGAGTCAGCAGTGACCATAATCACGGGAACTTTGTTTGCTGCCTCCCGTATTTCGCTCAGTACCTCAATTCTGTCTTTGTCGGGCAGTTTCCAGTCCAGCATGATGAGGTCGTAGGTCGAGCTTCCTATCAGCTCAAGCGCGGTCAGGCCGTTTTCAGCCTGATCGACATCTTCAACTTTTTGTCGCGTAAACAGCTGGACCATGATTTGCCGCACCAGAGGAGAGTCATCGACGATCAAAACCTTCATCTGGATAGCCTCCTCCCCGCATCAAAGTAGACTATACCATAAGACTAAAATAGTTGCGCGTTATATGGAGTCGGCAACGATTTCTGCGATGTCACGAACGTCAACTTCGTCGATTTTGTCCTGGGCTTTTACACCGTCGGTCAGCATGGTCATACAGAAGGGGCATGCCGTGGCGATCGTTTTTGCTCCAGTGGCGATAGCTTCCTTGGCGCGGTCACCGTTGACGCTGGTTCCGATGGTTTCTTCCATCCACATGCGCCCGCCGCCCGCTCCGCAGCAAAAGCTCTTCTCTTTGTTGCGCGGCATTTCGACGAGCTTGCCTTCGCCAGCGACTGCTTCGAGTACGTCCCGCGGTGAATCGAAGATATCGTTGTAGCGTCCGAGGTAGCAGGAATCGTGGTACACGATTTGATCAGAGTTTTCGAGTTTGGAAATATCCGGCTTAATTTTTCCGTCTTTAATGAGTTCCTGGATAAGGTCTGTGTGGTTGATGACTTCATAGTCGCCCTGAAAATCCGGGAACTCGTTTTTAATGGTGTTCATGCAGTGCGGACAGGAAGTGATGACTTTTTTGACGCCGTAGTTATTGAAGGTCTCAACGTTTGACTGAATCATCATTTGGGCGAGGAACTCATTTCCGATGCGTTTGGCGCTGTCCCCGGTA
>DTSJ01000130.1:3096-4190 GCA_012965445.1 Candidatus Hydrogenedentota bacterium | reverse complement strand
CGATTTGGCGAGCCTTCAGATGCGGGCAGAAGACAAGGGCGATCACTATTTGGTAACGGGGAACAAACTGTGGACCTCGGACGCGATCAACGGCGACTGGATGTTCTGTCTGGTACGTACGGACTTCACTGGAAAGAAGCACGCCGGGATTAGCGTTATATTATTTGATCGAACAGAGCCGGCGGTGGAGATATCGCCGATCAAGCTGATTAATGGAGACTCTGTCTTTTATGAAACGTCTATCGTGGATCTGAAGGTTCCGAAAACGAACCTGGTTGGCGAGGAGAATGCGGGGTGGACGATAGCGAAGTTCCTGTTGACCCATGAGCGCGTAATGATCAGCGGACTTGGCGGCGGTCTGAGCGTTCCGGCGCGGACGCTTTCGGAAATTGCCAAGGAGTATATAGGTGAGGAAGACGGTCGTGTCGCGGATGAGGTGATTCGGGATGATATCGCGCAGCAGGAAATGGACGATCAGGCCTTTGCGCTGACCGCTAAGCGTTATCGCGAAATGACCGAAGTTGGAGCGAGCGTTGGTGCCGCATCGTCAATGCTGAAGCATGTGGGTACGAAGGTAGCGAAGAACAAGCAGGAGCTTCTGCTTGCGATTGAAGGGAACCAGGCGCTGGGCTGGGAGGGCGAGGGGTTCAGTGAGCAGGAGCTCGCCCAGGCTCGGACGTGGCTGCGGTCGAAGGGGTATTCGATTGAAGGCGGAACGTCCGAAGTCATGCTGAATATTATCGCGACCCGGGTGCTGGGTTTACCTAAAAACTAGAATTGTCTGAGGAGAGTCTTGCTGTGTCAATGGTATTGAATGAAGAACAGGAAATGCTTAAAAACTCGGCGTCCGAGTTTTGCCGAACGCGATCGCCAATCACGGAGTTTCGTAAATTGCGTGATGCCGGGGATGAGAACGGATTTTCGTCGGAGTTGTGGGCTGAGATGGCAGAGATGGGCTGGACCGGAGCGATATTCCCGGAGGAGCTGGGCGGATTCGACTTCGGCTATCAGGGCATGGGCGTGATTCTTGAAGAGACGGGGAAATCGCTGGTTCCATCGCCGCTACTTTCGACGGTTGTTCTCGGCGGCTCCCT
>DTSJ01000130.1:0-3086 GCA_012965445.1 Candidatus Hydrogenedentota bacterium | reverse complement strand
ATGCTTGCCGGAAACGATGAGCAGCGAGGAGAGGTCATTCCGGCGATTATTTCCGGCGAGCGGCTGTTGTCGGTCGCCGTGGATGAAGGTCATACGCACGATCCGATCCGGATTGCCTGTGTCGCTGAGAAATCCGGGAGCGGCTATAGGATTAACGGCGAGAAACGGTTTGTGCTGGATGGGCATGTTGCGGATCAGTTGATTGTCGCTGCGCGGACTTCCGGGGAATCCGGTGACGAAAACGGGATTACTCTGTTTCTGATTGATGCGAATGCGGCGGGCGTTACGCGAACTCGAAGGCATTTGGTTGACAGTCGAAACTCGGCACAGATTAAGTTCGACGGCGTTCAGGTGGAGGAGTCTTCGGTTCTGGGCGATGTGGATGGCGGATTCGGGCCGCTTAGTGAGGCGTTTGATCGAACACGAATTCTTCTGGCTGCTGAGATGCTGGGTTCGCTGACGCAGGTCTTTGAAGTGACTATCGAGTACCTGAAGACTCGCGTACAGTTTGATGTTCCGATTGGTTCATTTCAGGCGCTACAGCACCGTGCGGCAGAAATGTTCGGCGAGGTGGAGATGGCGCGGTCGATCGTACTCGAAGCATTGACGGCGATTGACGAAGAATCGGGCGAAGTCGCGGTTCTCGCTAGTCTGGCGAAGGCGAAGCTGAACGATATTTTCTTCCTGATCAGCAACGAAGGCATCCAAATGCACGGCGGAATAGGGATGACGGACGAATGCGACGTAGGGTTTTACTTGAAACGCTCCCGGGTGGCGAGTGAGACGTTCGGGAATTCGCGGTATCATCGTAGCCGATATGCGTCGCTGAAGGGGTACTAGAGCTTCATTCATGGGGCGCGACATTGCTATACTAGGCGCAAATCCACATGCGGGGATTTTCCGATTTGTACGACGAAGGGGATCGATCTGTGTCCAAAGCGATATTAGCGCTCGAAGACGGGCTGGTTTTTGAAGGCCGCGCGGTAGGTGCCCAAGGCGAAGCGACGGGCGAGCTGGTTTTTAATACGAGCATGATGGGCTATCAGGAAATCTTGACCGATCCGTCGTATGCGGGGCAGGTGATCACGATGACTTATCCGCAGATCGGGAATTACGGCGTTTGCGAAGAAGACGTAGAATCGCGCCGGCCTTTTTGCCGGGGCTTGTGATGCGGGAGTGCTGCTTTGAGCCGAGTAGTTATCGCGCGACGAGTTCGCTTCCGGAGTATCTCGATGCGAACGATATTGTTGCGATTGACGGTGTTGACACGCGAACGATTACTAAGCACCTGCGGGAAAAAGGCGCGATGAAGTGCGTGATCAGTACGACGGATTCCGATCATGACAGTCTGGTTGCCAAGGCCAACGCGAGTCAGGACATGGCGGGCAGCGACTACGTGAAAGAAGTCACTGTCGATGTGCCTTATGAATGGAACCCGGATTCTGACGGTCAGTATCGTGTGGTCGCGATGGACTATGGCATCAAGTACAACATTTTGCGTGAACTTGATAAAGTTGGGTGCAGGGTTACGGTGATGCCGGCGACGGCGAGTATTGAGGAGATCGAGGCGCAAAATCCGGACGGCGTGTTTCTTTCTAACGGCCCCGGAGATCCGGCTGCGCTCGACTACTTGTATCCGGTGATTAAGGGTTTGATGGAGAAGAGCGTGCCGATTTTTGGCATTTGTCTGGGGCATCAGGTTCTGGCGCATGCGCTTGGCGGGACGACGTATAAGCTGAAATTCGGTCATCGCGGAGCCAACCAGCCTGTGATGGACGATTCAACTGGCAAGGTGGAAATCACATCGCAAAACCACGGCTTCGCGGTTGATGCCGACTCGCTCGACTCTGACGAGATCGAAATCAGCCATGCGAACCTCAACGACAAATCCGTGGAAGGTCTCAGCCACAAAACCGAGCCGATCTTTAGTGTGCAGCATCACCCGGAGGCCTCTCCCGGGCCGCACGATTCGGCGTACCTTTTTCAGCGGTTTGTGGATATGATGGCGAGCGCATAAGCGCAGCATCACTAAAAGTAGGTCTGGACAAATCTCTTCGTTTCGTGCAATATACGGTCCATAAACTATGGGGGATATTGTTATGAATCGGTCGGTCGGTAATGTCGGCGTCCTTTTACTAGGTGTCGTTTTCGTTTGTAGTTCTTCTTATGCTGACAGGTCGTTGAATACGCCATTAAAGCTCAAATTCGCCGTCGCGGGGCATTCCGTCTCTACAACTACTTTGGAGCCCCATTTTGTGATTCATGTTGAGTCGCTGGAGGAGGAGACGAAAGAATCCCAAGGTGAGATGATGGAGTTCAGGAGAGACTCGGAGAACGTATACATCCATATCGAGGGAGAAATCGGGTATGACAGGGGACGCAAGGTCTATACGATAGAGTTGCAGGGGAAAATCGAACTCAGCAGTCATTCCGAGAAATCCAACGGGCTACGCGCGAATCAGGCAGACGTCCCTGATGCTAATGAATCTAAATCGAGCCATGAAGAGTTCAATATGGAGCTGCGTGCAAGTACGTGGTTTAAGGTGGGGCAGAAAAAGACGCTCGCATCGAAAGAGGGCTTGGACGTAGAACTTCGCATTGAGGAAGATGACTAGGAGTTGCGCGGCACCTGATCTTGAATTAGTTCGATAAGATCTCCGAGGTGAAGCAGCTGATTGGTGAGGTATTTAACCGGGTTTACTTCGGAGTATTTGGATTCCGGATCGGGCGCCAGAAGGATACCGGTGGCGTTCAGATGGAGGTAATCGTCCGAATGCTTGAGCACTTTTTTCCTGGCGAGGTATTTGATTGCCAGATCGACTGCGGCATCGAGATCTGCGTCGTCTTCTTCGTCCCAATATGGATGTCTGGATTTTTCGCGTATTGCACGGGTCTGTTTTTTGAGCGTGGACACAGTAATAGTTTTTGAGATTTGATGAAGGCAGTGGGCATACAACAGTGCGGAGACCACTTGTGGCACACATACTTCGACGAGATTGCCGATGGTTTCGATCAGGTGGAAGTCGTATTCGCGCTGTTCTTCCCGAGAAGCGCCGGAAGTGAGAAACTGTTCGGGGCCGTAGATC
>DTSJ01000129.1 GCA_012965445.1 Candidatus Hydrogenedentota bacterium | reverse complement strand
TCCCCTTTTCCTTATGGGAAATCCGGGCTTATATAAGGTATGGCGATGCTGATGCGTTCCGGTTCTGCCGATGGCGCAATGCGTTTTCGGAAGATGAGCTTGTCATCGAGGACTATTCGGATGCAACCGAGCAGGATGATGCGACAATCTTTGAAGGGAACCTGCCGGAAGTTGAAGAATCCCAACGAATATGGATTGCGCTGACCTATGACTTTCCCCACATCGTCGAGCCGTTTCTGGAATTGGTGGACAGTCAAGCAGTGCGGGTCGATGGGCAGCACATGATCGGTGCCTCGGCTTATTTATATGATTTCCAAGCATCGCAGGAGTAGCAAACGTCGCAATTTGC
The DNA here is from genome assembly GCA_012965445.1 of Candidatus Hydrogenedentota bacterium. The sequence continues at coordinate 3,868 of DTSJ01000129.1, read as the reverse complement.
GTTTGATTTGGAGGGATTCGGAAGGAAGAATTTGACATGAGTATGTAGCATGTATAATGTTGTGTTATTAACAGTCAAACAGTAATTTAATGCAAGCACAAATTCGAATTTTCAAAGGGGTGTCGCATGTCGTTAAAAGCTGAACTGGGGATGCGGAAGGGTTTTGATTATCCGCCGCATGAAGCGCTATTGAGCATTTACTACACTGCGTCGCGAGTGCGTAAAAAGGCCGGCGAGTTCTTTCGTCTCCATGGACTCACAGATGTCCAATTTAATGTGTTGTCGCTGTTGAAGCACCAGAGCGGTGAAGGCGGGGGCCTGACGCAGGTGGAATTGAGTCGTATGATGCTGGTCAATCGAGCGAATATTACAACCCTTATAGATCGAATGGAAAAAGCCAATCTTGTCGTGCGCAAGCCGGTGCCGGATGATCGTCGATACAACATCATTCAACTGACCGAACACGGTCAGAAAATGCACAGGAGTGTTGCGGGAGTCTATCGCGAAAAGATAACCGAGATTATGGCTGTGCTGGGCGATGACGAAAAAAGTCAATTGGTCCAGATTCTGGAGAAGGTGCGGTTGAACCTTGACAAGGTCGGGTTGGAGTAACTATCTGCGTCGATGCAGACTTCGACCGCGCCGTGCTTTGGTGCGGGTCGTCCCGCCTTTTTTGCCCGCAGGTCGAAATACGCTGAGTACCCGCGGGGCATCTTCGCGTTCGTCACGGGGGATATTGTAGCCGAGAGTTTTCTCGATACTTCCGAGTGCTTGAAATTCCGCAGGTGTGACCAGCGTGTAAGCATCGCCCTTTGCTTCGGCGCGCGCAGTTCGCCCGATACGGTGAATGTAGTCGTCGGGATTAAGCGGGATATCATAGTTGATCACGTGGCTCACGCCGTTGATATCGATACCGCGCGCAGCTACGTCCGTGGCCACCAGAATCTGGTATTTACCCTTTCGGAAACCGTCGAGTGCCTGCTGTCGCTGCCCTTGAGAGCGATCCCCGTGAAGTTGTGTGACTTTCCAGCCTTTGTTTTTGAGGATCATATTTACCTGTTCGGTCCTGACCTTCGTGCGCATGAAAATCATGCACGATTCGGGTTTGGCTTCGGTCAGAATATCAGCGATAAGGCGCGGTTTACGTTCGTCGAGTACCGCATATACTTTTTGGGTAACAGTTTCCACCGGTTTCGCGATCTCCCCAATCGAGATCGTTTCCGGATCGTGCATCATATTTTTTGCTAAACGTGCGATGCCGTCTGGAAACGTAGCTGAAAACATAAGGGTCTGCCTTTTCTTCGGCAGATAGCTGATGATCTCTGTGACGTCAGGGAGGAAACCCATATCGAGCATCCGGTCAGCTTCATCAAGTACGAGGGTAGATATGTTTTTAAAGTTTACGTTCCGGCGATCAATGTGATCCAATAGTCGTCCCGGTGTCGCGATGACAATGTCTACGCCGTTTCGGAGGTCTTTGGTTTGTTCGATGTAGCCGACACCACCGTAGACCTGGGTGGTGGTAAGATTGGCCGCCTTCGCCATTTCACGAACGACGGTATACACCTGAACACACAATTCACGCGTGGGGACAAGAATCAGCATACGTGTTCCCTTTGACGAAGCGTTCACGATTCTTCTGATGGTGGGAAGGGCGTAAGCGAGGGTTTTGCCGGTACCGGTCTGGGCGACAGCAATGACATCGCCACCTTTGAGAACGAGGGGGATAGCCTGATCCTGGATCGGTGTCGGAGTCGTTATCGATTGGGCGGTAAGCGCATCTACACATCGTGCGTGCAGATGAAGTTCAGAAAAGTTCATATAGATGAGGTTCTTTGCAAGATGTAGATTGGCTGTATTGTATCAAGGGTGTAGGGTCAATGGGAAATTCCGTCTGAAATCAAGGTTTGGAGAAGAAGGGCACCTTCATTGTGGGGATTGCCCCCTGTTGGGGAGCGGTGCCGTAGATGCGCAGCGACCAATAGTTCAACGTGCCCACATCCAGGTTTTTTTCGTCTGATACTTTGAGGGTCCAGTCTCCGACAGGGTTTTCTCCCCAGTGCGCGACCGAGGTGAACAACCAGTTGTCATAGTCGTCCCCGAAATCCGTGTGCAGACTGGTAAGAACGGAACGCGTTCCGCTGGGCGATTGGAGTGTAATGACGAGGTCACCGCGAAAGGTATGGGTGATGTTTACCCTGAGCTCGACGTGTTCGACTGAGAAGTCATTTACTGAAAATACAGGCGCGATCTGGCTGATGCCTGTCGCGTTATTGTCAGGAATATTTTCCGGTGTTGATCTGGAACCTGACAGCATCGTCCAGGGGGCTACGTTGGTCCAGGTAGCGGCCGTCGTCACTGCGTTCACAGCATGAACACGCCCGAATCCGTAGGAGTGGTTAAAGAGATTTCCGGCCCCGTTCAAGAACCAGTCAGTATGAGCAAGGTCGATTTTGGTTGATGTGGCGACGAGAATGTGCTGGACATCACGCCAGGTCAGATTCGCGTTGGCTTCCAGCATCAAGGCAACGATGCCGGAGACGAGCGGCGCTGAGGAGGAAGTGCCTCCGAATGAGCTGGTGTAGTTGTTGGCACCTGTCGTTGACCAGGTACCTCTTGACAAAGCGCCCACAATAAAGCTTGAGGGCGCTGTAACCAGCATCGAAGCACCGGGTTCGGAATAAAATGAGAAAAAGCCGTCGCCACCTGAGGCGCCAGCCGCAATCGTAAATCGACTTGAGGCGAATCCGTCGTAGTTGATGTCTTGTTTGAAGTTGCGACCGTTGCCTGCTGCCCATACGTACACGATGCCTTTTCCCTCGCGCCCGCTGGTAACACCTGCTAGAAGAGCAGCCTCCATCGCCGGTGTCAGCGCTTCTTTGACCGCGGCACTGGTATCGCTGGGTCCCCATGAATTATTGCTGATATGTGCCTGGTTTGCCACGATTGGATCCAGGATGCGAAAAGCAAGGGCATCCACGATTTGATCGTCGGTTGGACTCGCATCGACCAATCGAATACCGACGATGCTCGCGTCGAATGCGGCTCCCGCAACTCCAATCAGATTGTCGCCTTTGGCTGCGGCGATTCCGGCGACGCTCGTTCCATGTGAGTTGTTGGGTGTCGGGTCGCCGTCATTGTCGAGAAAATCCCAATCGAGATCGGCGCGGACGTTGGGGCTAAGATCAGGGTGTCCTACAGCGACCCCTGTATCGACGACCAGCACATTGACACCGAGTCCTGTCACTAGATCCCACGCTTCGATTACCTTGGCATCATTTCCGGGGATGAACGGCGCATCAATTCGGGTGTTGTTCAGGTGCCACAATTCGGAAAAAAATGTATCGTTCAACACCCGGCGCAGGGTCACGGATCTTCTGAGGACAGGCTGGGCGAACTCAGCATCACCAGCCTCGTAGATCGCATTTGCCAGCTCCAGAGCCGCCAGGAGTGAATCCTCACCAGCCTCGATTTCGTAGATGTTTTCGTTGGTCAGCAGGCTGCGCAGTATAGTGAAACTGTATTTGGATGAAAGCGATTCAATGGTGATACCTTCTGAGGGTTTGAGCAATGCCCTGTTCGTCAATATGTCTGCAATTTCCTCGCTTCGCGTATTCTGACCTTGTCCATATATGACAGCTTGAGAACGATATGTCGCATTGGACGCGTTGCGGGCGCGGGCGTTGAGAGCCTGCAATGAGGCGGCTGGTGCAGCCAGACGTACCCTGGCGGTCTTTTCCGACTGCGAGGTAACCGTTCCAACGGAGTTCAATGAGGCAGCGTCTATCGGCTGATTTCCACGAGATTCCATCTGGAGTTCGTCGAGGGCGACATTTACGCGGACAACGGAGTTTCCGTTGTGATAGTA
>DTSJ01000128.1 GCA_012965445.1 Candidatus Hydrogenedentota bacterium | reverse complement strand
GATGTAGTCATAGGACAATACAGCACAGCGCGATTTCGACTCGTCGAACAGGTCGCCGTTTACGCGCCCGATTCCTGTGACCATTCCGTCTGCGGGCGTGTTTCGGATTAGGTCGTCGATATCGCGACGACTTCGCTGTGCCGCGATTACGAGTGATCCGTACTCGATAAACGATTCAGGATCGCATAAATCATCGATGTTTTCGCGTGCTGTGCGGTGGCCCGTCTTGCGGCGTTTTGCGACGGCCTCCGGGCGGGCTTCATCCAGTCCGAGGGCAATGCGTTCGTGGACTTCAGCCAGGTCAGGGCGTATGTATTCCAGGTCGATGACTTCGTCGCCTGCGATATTGCCTTCGCCGACATCTGCCTCTTCGATAAATACAAGTGCATGATCTTCATAGATCGTATCATTCAGTTTTACATTCAGACGGCGAACGATTCCGCCACAGTCTGTAGTCACAAGGTGCTGCATTTTCATGGCTTCGAGGACAAGCAACTGCTGACCAGCATGCACGATATCGCCTTCTGCAATGTCGATTTGTACGACGGTACCCTGCATCGGTGATCGAACAGAGATTGTTCCCGGCTCTTCGGTCTCGTCGTTGCTTGCTGTACTCGGAACTGCAGTCGCCAAATCCGCCTTGCCGTGATCAAGTACGGCCAGAGGATCGACCGCGTCTATGTCTGCCCCAGCGGTCGCGCGCGTCTCATCTTGGTCGGCTGTAGAACCGGGCCTGCCATTCGGCTCCGTCAATTCGGCGATGTGCTCATCGATAAACGAAGTACTGACGCGGTACTCGATGAACTTTGGGTGCTCCAGGAGTTTTTGCAGCAGTGGAATGCTGGTAGAAACACCTTCGATTCCAAAGTCGCCCAACCCCTTACGGGTTTGTTCCGCAGTTCTAGCGAATGTAGGGGCATGTCCGATGAGTTTTGCGAGAAGGGAATCGAATCGCGGACTGACCTCGTAGTTTGCGTATCCTAGCGTATCGATCCGCAATCCGGAATCCGACGGCGGATTAAACACATCCAATGTGCCTGATGAGGGGCGCACGGTACCGTCGGAAGCCAGCGTTTCCATGTTGATTCGCGCCTGGAGAGCGTATCCGTCGGGTTCGGGAACACTGTCTTGATCGAGACCGACTTCCGCCAATGAGGCCCCGGACGCGATTCGGATTTGTGCTTGCACGAGATCGATTCCCGTCACGGCTTCGGTCACGGTGTGCTCGACCTGGAGCCTCGGATTCACTTCGATAAACGCGAAGGTACCGTCGTCCTTGCTCGCCGAATCTGCATCGACCAGGAATTCGAAAGTACCGAGACTTGAGTATTCGGACTCCATTGCCATTCGCAGCGCCGCGTCGATGATTCGCTCTCTCAATTTCCCAGACAAGTTCGGGCTTGGAGCCACTTCTACCAGTTTCTGGTGCCGACGCTGGATACTGCAATCCCGGTCCCAGATGTGACTAATGTTTCCTGCTTCGTCGCCCACGACTTGAATTTCGATATGGCGGGCATGGGGAAGAAACTGCTCGACGTAGACATCGCCAAGACCACAGACTGCCATCGCTTCGGAGACGCATTGATCGTAGTTACTGTCGAGTTCGCTTGAATTGTGAACAAGTCTCATACCGCGGCCACCGCCTCCACCAATGGCTTTGATCATTATAGAGTCGGCTGGGTTGAGTGATGCAAAGAACTCGCGAGCTTCATCGATGGTGACAGGAGTTGATATGCCAGCCATAATAGGCACGTCACATTTCTCGGCGAATGTTCGCGCTTTTCCCTTGTCGCCGAAAAATTCGATCGTGTCTGCACGAGGGCCGACAAACTTAATGCCTGCTTCAGCACACCTTCGCGCGAAAACTGCATTCTCGCTCAAAAAACCGTAGCCGGGATGGATCAGCGCGCATTTTGCAGCATCTGCGGCCGCCAGGATCTGGTCGAGATCGAGATAAGCACCCGGTCCCGATCCTTGCAGGGATTTGGATTCATCGGTGACTTTCGTATGAAGACAGGCAGAGTCGTCCTCAGAGTATACCGAGACAGTACGCAGACCCAGATCGGTGGCTGCCCGTGCGATGCGGACGGCAATTTCACCTCTGTTGGCTATCAGGAGGCTTTGAGGGGATTCGCTCTCATTGGTATTCGAATTCATTTGATAGGTAATTAACTCCTGCTTACCAAGTCGTTTTCGTCCTGGAATTATCGTAGGTGTGTCATTAATCAATTCGTGGAAATTGATATCGATAGAGTTAATCAGAAAAAGGGTTGTGAATCAACACCGGGTCAGGCCATCGAATTGGGACGGGCACTTCCCCCGGTTTTTAGGCATTCCAGTAGGTGTCGATTCCGAATTAGAGAATCGCAGTTGCTAAAACGGCTCAAGACGGAGGGTTTCGCCGATTGCCGGAACCTGCATCGATTCATAATCGAAACCGTTGATCCGAAACCAAAGATAGGACGGGTCGTCCAGGGATTTCTCGAAGCGATAGGTTACCTCCTCCGGCCAGCCTTCCTCTGCGAGTTTTGTTACCTTCACCGTTAATCCGGTCAACTCGACAACCTCATTTAGCTCCAGCGGATGATCAGATGCCCTGAACAACGACCATGGGTATCCACCATCGGGGTGCACAACCACTGTGTTTTCGCTTGATTTAGTCGAGAAGTCATAGAATCATTCGGCACTCAATCCGGGATTCAATTAACCATACTGCCGACGCTGCTCAGTTGCAAACTTTACCTCCCGTTTCCTCCCCAGAGGTCATCGTTGAATTACCGTTGAACAAATGCTATTTTCACAGGACAGGTTATCTCCATCGGTGGTGTTGTCAGAGTGAAACCCGGTGGGGTTTTGTCAAAACTTACTGGAATTCAGGAGAGTCAATCGATGAAGGTTCTTGCAAACGACACGGTAACTACTCTTTCAGATTCGCTTGAGGATGCCGGCGCACTGTGGATCGCATCGGACGAATTATTGGACGCAGTAGGCTTCGAACTGAAGCCCGAGGGTGCATGCCAAGGGGATCTCTGCGTTCCAATACGGCAGGACGGGGACAATGAACTATTTAAAAATGCAGGTGGCAAGAAATGGGTAAATGCGTCCCTCCTTGCAACAAAACTGGATCAGCCCTTTCTGAGCGATACGGATTCCGAAGTATGGAGTTTCGGCGCTATACCGGCGACCCGTGTCTCGACGCTTGAATCGGCAATGGCGCCGGATTTTGAAATTGCGGACCGAAACGGCAAGATGATTCGGTTATCAGATTATCGAGGTAAGAAAGTGCTCCTTGTCACCTGGGCCAGTTGGTGAGGTTGCCGACTGGACCCGCCCGTGTGGCAGGCGTTGTACGAAGACGTGAACGATTCGAACTTCGAAATTATCTGTGTTGCGGAGGATACAATGGGAGAAGAGGCTGCGGGCCAATGGTTTGATGCAGCCAACGCTTCGTATGTCTGCATCGTTGATCCTACGCACATGATTAGTACGCTCTTTGGTTTTATCAACGTCCCGGCTGCGGCTTGGATTGATGAAGAGCGTAGGATCGTCCGCATTAACGAGGGTACCTATCCGAGTCGACATACCATCGAGAACGAGTTGGCGGGTACGATTAAATTTGGCAATGACGTTTATAACCCTGCGGTGAGGGATTGGATCGCGAAGGGGAACGAGAGCGAGCATGTCTGGTCCCCGGAGGAAGTTCGTGGTCATCTAAAGCCAGCGACAGACGATACCGCGATTGCTGATCCAACCTTCAAACTAGGCGTATTTTTCAAACTTCAGGGTGACGATGCAAAAGCGAAGCGTTATTTCGAAGAAGCGCAGCGGCTGAGTCCCAGCAACTGGAATTATCATAGACAAGACTGGACTTACGAGGGAGAGCGTACTGCGGGTAAAAACTGGTACAAGAAGTCGCAGGCACTTGGCGATGCCCCGTACTACGATGCACTTGAGTTGCCGGGGGAAGTGCTATAGGCCTCCCGGGCGCGACTCTATTTCAGTGCATCGCCGTAGATGTCAAACTGATCGTAGAGCAGCCATGAGGCGTCATACCCGTCCGCGCGATCAAGTTTCAGAGGTGCCGCCCACTCCGGCTTTACGCCGTCAACGTAGTCGGATACGAGTTCGCCAGTCGTTCGTTTCGACAGTTCGTCGTGAAGAACGCTCATAACACCGCTCAACGCTTCCGGAAACGGCTTGTTTATTTGTGGATACTTCTTTTCCGAAT